>CAJPSE010000083.1 GCA_905373185.1 uncultured Fretibacterium sp. | reverse complement strand
TTTGTGGGGAACAGTACCCAAGCTCCCGCCGGTCGAGTCGAGGCTCCGACGAGGCTCGTCGGGGTCATGCGCCGGCGCGGCGGCGGGGGTGGAACGGAGCGGAGGGGGCCGACGGCGGCAGGGACGGACTTCGGGGATTCGAACATGCATCCCGTGCATCTTCGCCGATCGCGTCCCGTCATGCAAAGCCGGCCATCGGAAAAACCTCCTTACTCGTAAAAGGCACTGCCTTACCCGCGAGATACACTACAGAATATGCGCGCCCATTATAGCACCCAGCGGACCGGGAGCCCCGCCCCTCTTCCTCCGGGGGCTTCGGGTACAATGGTCTCAAAATCGCGGAGGTCCTCGAGGGAGGGGACGGGATGGAGCCCCTCCGCATGGGGCAGGAAAGGGCATGGGAAAGGAAGGGATTGACGTGAAAATCGGTTTCATCGGTCTGGGCATCATGGGCAGGCCCATGGCGGGCAACCTGCTGAGGGGCGGGCGGTCCGTGACGGTCTTCAACCGTTCCCGGGCTGCGGTCTCTGTACTCGTCCAGGGCGGGGCGGAGGCGGGGAGCTCGCCGCGCGGCGTGGCCGAGCGCTGCGACGTCGTCATCACGATGCTCCCGAACTCGCCGGACGTCCGGTCGGTCCTCTGCGGCCCGGACGGCATTCTGGAGGGGCTGACCCCGGGAAAGGTCGTCGTGGACATGAGCTCCATCGACCCCATCGTCGCCCGCGAGCTCTGCGCCCTCGTCGAGGGGCGCGGCTGCGGCATGCTGGACGCCCCCGTGAGCGGAGGGCAGGAGAAGGCGGAGAAGGGGACCCTGTCCATCATGGTCGGGGGCAGGGAGGACGTCTACGAGCGCGTCCGTGACGTCCTGGACCTCATGGGCAAGAGCCTCCACGTCGGCCCGAGCGGGGCAGGGCAGGTGACGAAGCTCGTAAACCAGACGATCGTCGCGGCGAACATCGCGGCGGTGGCGGAGGGATTGGCCTTTGCCAAACGGGCCGGCGCCGACCCGGAGCGGGTGTTCCGGGCCATCCGGGGCGGGCTGGCCGGCAGCCAGTGCCTGGAGGACAAGGCGCCCCGGATGCTGGAGGGGCGCTACGAGCCGGGGTTCCGCATCGAACTGCACGTGAAGGACCTGGACAACGTGCTGGCGGCCGGGCGGGGACTGCACATCTCCATGCCCCTGGCCTCGCAGGTGATGGAGATGATGCAGAGCCTCATGGCGCGCGGCTGCGGTCCGCTCGACCATGGAGCCCTGGGCAGGTACTACGAGCTGCTGAACGGCGTGTCCTTGAAGGAATAAAAGGGAAGGATAAAGGCGTTTGGAGACTCCATCGCCGAATATCCCGGGGAAACGCTCCTGGATCATCGAGGCGAGCGCAACGGGTAATCGGGAATACCTGCCGCTTCCTCCCGTATATCCCGTATGCGAAAATCCGCAGGAACGCCAGCTTGTCAAGGATGGGAAGGTCCTGTAGCATAAACACGTCGCGGCATTTCGGACTTTTAATTCTTGTTATCGAATTCTTGTCATCGAAAGGAAGTGTTCTGTAATGAAGTTATTCGTTCTGTCACTCGTTCTGGTGGCCCTTGCCCTTTCACCCGCCCTCGCGGGGGAGAAGAAACTGCCGACCCTGAAGGCCCTGTCCACCACGACCTGACCCGCATGCGTGCAGATGTCCAAGGTCTTGGACGAGATCAAAGAAAAGTACGCGGGCAAGCTGGCGGCAGAGAAGGTGGACGTGGTGGAGCACCCCGAAGTGGCCCGGGAGTACAAGGTGCGCCTCGTCCCCACCCTCCTCTTCCTGGACGCCGAGGGCAAGGTCGTCCGGCAGGAGCTCGGCTACCGCAGCCTTGACGAGGTCCTGGAGATCTTCAAAAAAGCGGGGGTCGCCATAGAATAATGACTGACGTCATCAACGCCATCGCCTCCGTGATGTTCTCGAGCGGGCCCCTGCAATGGGCGGGGGCCTTTCTCTGGGGGATCGCGAGCGTCATCCTCAGCCCCTGCGGCATTGCAGCTATCCCCCTGGTCGTCGGCTACATCGAGAACACGGACAGCCCCAGCCGCTGGGAGGCGTTCAAGATATCCTGTGCCTTCTGCAGCGGGATCGTGCTGAACCTCATGCTGGTGGGGTTCGTCACCTCCAGCTTCGGCCTGCTTCTGGGGGGCAACGAGCGATTTTTGACGCTCTTCGTCGCTGCGGTGTTCATCCTCATGGGCATCCACCTGACGGGGCTCGTGCACTTCAAGTTCTTCTCGTTCGGGAGGGGCGGCGGCTCCACGGAGCGGCGCGGGCTTTGGGGGGCTCTGGTCCTGGGCGTCGTGTCGGGGCTCGCCATCGGCCCGTGCAGCATTGCCTACATCACCCCGGTGCTCTCGCTGGCTGCGGCCCAGGCCTCACGCGGGCTCCTGTTCTCCTTCGGCCTGATCCTCGCCTACGCGTTGGGCTACAGTGCCGTGCTGATCGCATCCGGGACCTTCGCTCAGCTCGCCTCCGGCTGGCTCCAGAGTGAACGGGGTCAGAAGGCCCTGCGCGTCTTGAACTTCCTTTGCGGCGTCGTGCTGATCTGCGTGGGAATCTATCTGGGCCACGGGGTCCTGTACCTTTACTTCGTCTGATTCAGGAACGAAATGTCCGATGAGGAGCAAAGCGCCTCGATTCACTGCGGGCCGGCTCCCTCTCGTGCGAAGTGCCCTGCCTTTTCGAGCGAGAGCCCTCCCTTTACCGGGAGGGCTCTCGCTTTCTCGGGTATCGTTGCTGCTGCCCCCGCATTTACAGCCTCGTCCGATAATCCTCCAGCATATGAAAGAATCCCAGCAAATACACAATATCGCCCTCTACTTTGTAGACAAAAATGTAATCGTGACTACTCAGCGAGATTTTTCGATAGTTCTTTGCTCGAAGACAGGGATCGGTACAATATCCATATGCCTCGGCCATCTTTTTCAGATGATCGTAAGCAAGCTCGATGTCGTCAAGTATAGCGCCAGCTGCCGAGAGATTTTTCAGGATACCGACCACATATCCAATCCGGTCATCGATCTGCCGTTCCACCCACTGCGGGATATCGAGCCTATAAACCATACCTCGCCCTCACATCGGAGAGCGCTTCTTCGGCACTCCTCACCCTTCCCTCGGAGATCTGTCGCTCAGAGATTTCCAGCTCACGATAGATCTGCCCCCTACGGCGCATCGCCTCAAAGGTCTCCATGCTCATGAATACCATGTCACCGTAACCATTTTTTGTGACGTAAATCGGTTCGGAGGATTCATGGCACATATCGGACATCCTGGCGGTATCCTTCAGCTCCTTGATGGGAATAATTCTTGGCATATTATCGTCTCCTTTTTATGGGACAATAATACCATATACAGAGCATGATCCGGAAGGCTCGAGGCGTTCCTAGACCTGATCGGGCTCCCGTTCGGGGGCCTTTCCGGCCCTTCTCAACGCCGCGAGCATCCTCTCCGGGGTGACGGGAAGCTCCAGAATGCGCACCCCCACCGCGTCGTAGATGGCGTTCAGGATTGCGGGGGCGATGGGCAGCATGACCGGCTCCCCGATCCCCTTGGCCCCGAAGGGCGCCGTCGATTCGGGGTCCTCGACGATGACGTTCTCGACGTCGATCATGTCCAATGCCGTGGGGATCAGGTACTTCGAGAAGGAGGCGTTTTTCATCACGCCGTTCTCCAGCTTCAGGTCCTCGAACAGGGTATAGCCCAGCCCCATGGCGAACCCTCCGTCCATCTGCCCCTCCAGGAGATGGGGGTTGACGGCCTTCCCCGCATCCTGGGCGAACACGGCGTCGAGGACCTCCACCCTCCCCGTCAGGGTGTCCACCTGCACCTCCACGGCACAGGCGTTGAAGGTGTAGGGCCAATAGGGAGCGCCCTGCCCCGTCTCCCCGTCCATCTGCGTCGTCTGCGCGACGTACTCGTCCTTGACGCTGATGGCGTTCTCCCCCGTGTACCGCTCCGCAAGCTCCCTCAGGGTGATGCGCTTCTCGGGAAAGAACTTGATGAAGACCGCGGCGTCCTGGACCGTCAGCCCCACCGTGGAGTTGAGCTCCAGCGCCTCCTTCGCCCTCTCGCAGAGGGCGGCGCGAAACTTTTCGCACGCGACCCTCACGGCGTTTCCCGTGTTGTAGGTCTGGCGCGTGGCCGCGGCCGTCCCGGAGTCGGGCATCCGGGAGGTGTCCTCGTGAACCAGGATGAAATGCTCCATGTCCGTCTGGAGGACCTCCGCGCCGATTTGGGTCATGACCGTCCTGCCGCCCTGCCCCACCTCCGTCACGCCGGTGTGGATCCCGACGCGCCCGTCCGGCAGCAGCTCGACCTCGGCACGGGAGACGTCGGGAAACCCGTTGCCGTACCCCGTTCCATAGAACGTCAAGCCCAATCCGACCCCGCGTTTCTTCATCACGCGTCTCCGTCTCCCGCCATGGCGACGGCC
Source organism: uncultured Fretibacterium sp. (assembly GCA_905373185.1). GTDB lineage: Bacteria > Synergistota > Synergistia > Synergistales > Aminobacteriaceae > CAJPSE01. The sequence continues at coordinate 2,550 of CAJPSE010000083.1, read as the reverse complement.
GGCTCCTCAAAGGGCTCGGGAAGCGTCTCGACCTTCGTCTCAACCTCCATCTCGACCTTCATCTCACCCTCCATGATCCTCCGCATGGCCGCCCTGTCGAGCGAGCGGGGCCTCTCCACGCGATTGTTCATGCCCCACCGCTCGTTGAAGTGGAAGCGCTCCTCCACCTCGAAGACGCACTCCGGAAGCGGGACGCTCTCCATGAGGAGCTGCCCCGTCGCCGTCTTGGAGCCCAGCCGGAAGCAGTTCTTCAGCCGGATCTCCAGGGGGCTGATCCCCAGCTGCTCCGCGAGGATGTCCATCTGCTGCTCGTGCGCGAGCGGCACCTGGGTCGCCCCGAAGCCCCTCATGGCGCCGGTGAAGGGGTTGTTGGTATACACCGCGTAGGAGTCCACCTTGACGTGGGGGATGACGTAGGGCCCCGACGCATGGACGCCGGCCTTCCGCAGCACGTTGAAGGCCCAGGAGCAATGGGCGCCCGAATCCCCAACGATCTCCACCTCCATATAGGTCAGGTACCCCTCCGCATCGGCTCCGGTCTCGTACTTCATGACCATGGGGTGCCGCTTCGAGTGGGACAGGAAGGATTCCTCCCGATCGTAGATGGTCTTGACGGGACGATTGAAGTACATCGCGGCCATCGCCACGTGGATCTGGGGGGAGATGTCCTCCCGGCCGCCGAAGGCCCCGCCTATCGCGGTGTTCAGGATCTTCACCCTTTCCTCGGGAAGCCCCAGGTTCCTGGAGACCTCCTCCCGGTCGTAGTGAGGGTACTGCGTGGCGACGGCGACGACGACGGTCCCGTCCTCCTCGAGGTAGCCCACCGCCGCCTCGGGCTGGATGAAGGCGTGATCCACCATGGGGGAGCGGTACGTGTTCCTCGCCACCGCACGGCTCGCCGCCCGGCCCTCCTCGAGGTTCCCCCTACGGAGCTTGTAGTGATACAGCAGGTTCGTGTCGCCATGAACGATGGGGGCCCCCTCCTTCATGGCCTCGACGGGGTCGAACACGGCGGGAAGCTCCTCGTAATCCACCTGGACCTTCCCCAGCCCCTCGCGGCAGGCCTCCTCCGTCTCCCCGACGACGAAGGCGATGGGCTCCCCAATCCTGATGACCTTCTCGCTGGCAAAGACCTCGTGGTCCTTGAGGAGCACCCCATGGTTGTTCTCGCACGGAACGTCCTTGTACGTGAACACCTTGAGCACGCCCGCCGTCCTCTCCGCCGCCTCCGTATCCACCGCGATCCGGGCGTGAGGCTTGGAGGACCTCAAGGTCTTTCCGTAGAGCATCCCGTCCATGAAGATATCCTGGGGATACAGGGCCCTTCCGGTTGCCTTGGCATAGGCATCCAGCCTGACGACGTTTTTTCCAACGGTCCTCAAATTGGTCCTCAAAGTCATTTTCGCACCTCCCGCATCTCGCGCACCACCCGCTCCACGGCGGCGATGCTCTTGTTGTAGCCGGTACAGCGGCAGAGGTTCCCCGACAGCCCACGGCGAATCTCCTCCCGCGTCGGATTGGGGTTCCTGTCGAGCAGCGCCTTGGCGGACAGGATCATCCCCGGGATGCAGAAACCGCACTGCACGGCGCCGACCTCGATGAAGCTCTTCTGCAGGGGATGCAGGACCCCGTCCCGCTCCAGCCCCTCGATCGTCAGCACCTCGTCCCCGTCGCACTGGAAGGCCATGACGAGACAGGAATCGACGGTCTCCCCGTTCAGGATCACGGTGCAGGCGCCGCACTCCCCCTCGCTGCATCCCTCCTTGGTCCCGGTGAGCCGCAGCTTGTCCCGCAGGAGGTCTATGAGCCTCATATTTCCGTCGACCTCCACATGGTGCGGTTCGCCGTTCACCGTGATGTCTATCTCCATCATACGCGCCTCCATCACGCGCGCTCCCCCCCGAAATAAAAATAACGCAGCGCGTCGGATAACGCCTCGTCCATAATACCCACGATAGCCTCCCGCTTGAAGCCCAGGCTGCTCCGCCCCTTCAGGCGCTCGTCCAAGGAAGCCTGGAAGACCTCCGACGCACGCCAGTAGTCCTCGGAGCGTATGCTGACCCCCTTCATGAAGGCCTCCACGTCGGGCTCGCGCATCGCGTGCTTGCCGATGGCCCCGCTGGCCACGGACACGTCCGAAATCTCGCCGCCGTCCCCGACCTCCAGGTACAGCCCGACGGTCATCCTGGAGATGGCCAGGGCCTTCCGGAGCCCCAGCTTGGCGCTCGTCAGGCACTGGTTCTTCCCCGGGTCCCGAAACCGCACCTTCACCAGCAGTTCGTCGGGCTTCAGCCACTTCTCCTTGGAGTCGAACATCTCCTCCACCGGCGTCTCCCTCTCCCCGTCGACGCTCCGGATCACCGCGGTGGCCCTGAGGGCCACCATCATCGGAACCGTGTCCGCCGCCGTGGAGGCGTTCGCGATGTTGCCCCCGATCGTCCCCCTGTTCCGAATTTGTGGGGAACCGACGGAGTTGCACGCCTTCTTCAGACCGATGAGATTGGGGGGAAGGCCGCTTCCCGCGATGTGGGAGAAGGGAAGCGCCGCGCC
>CAJPSE010000082.1 GCA_905373185.1 uncultured Fretibacterium sp. | reverse complement strand
GACAAACACGGGAGGCCGCGCCCCAGACGCTACTCGTACAGCTTGCCATGCCAGGCCGGCAGGTACTTCGTCAGCTCGTCCTGCCTCTTCGCGTCGTAGACGATCGCCTTCCACCGGTCGTCGTCCATGCGCCCCTCTCCAAGAGCCTGGGTGAAGGTGTAGTAGGAGAACATATACCCCTCCGTCACGCGGAAGCCGCCGGACTTGTCGTTGACGTAGACGCTGAGCCTGCGCGGCGTCCCGACCCCCATGAAGAGGGCCCTGCCGGCTGGAGCATCCGTCGCCACGTCGGCGACCAGGGCCATTTTCAGCTGATGCTGGGCTTTCTCGTCGTAGACCTCGTAGATATCCTCGGGCAGAACCGAGGGCAGGCGCAGCTCGATGATGGTCAGGAAATCCGACGGCGTCATCGCGTCCTCGAGCGCACGGTCCGCGATGCCGGCCAGGGCCTCCATCTCCTCGGAGAACTGTGAAAATTTCTCACGGTAATACTCGTGCTCCCCGGGAAGCATGGGGCTCAGGAACTCCCCGATCTTGCGTGCGCTCTCCGCCAGGGCGCGGTAGAGCTTCGGCTCCGGCTCCACGTAGCCGCGCGCAAACGGCTGAGAGAAGGGTCCGGCCTCCCACTCGTCTCCGCCGTCCCCCATCTCGGCCCCGCTCTGCTCGGCGTAGAGGATGGTGTCGTGCTTCAGCTCGGCCATGGAGGCCTCCGCCGTCGTCAGCTTCTTGTAGCCCCAGGCGGCGGTGCGGGCGAAGAACTGCTGCGACCCCTCGGAGACGTTGTAGCCGCGCAGGGCGGAGAGCCAGGCGGTATAGACGTTCGCCCCGTCCGCGGAGCTCCGGTACTCCGGCCACCGCTCCTCCAGCGCCTTCAGGTTGGCCCCGTAGTCCTTGAACTTCTCGTAGGGCTTGACCTCGTCCAGGGCCTGGGGCGAGCCCAGGACCGCCATGACGTCCAGCGGGTCGGGCAGGGCTCGCTTATCCTCATTCGTGCTCGTTCGGGGATGGGTGAGCGTATCGAAGATCATCGCGTCGAAGGTGATCCGGCGCGGCAGGATGGCGAACTTCTTGCCGGGCAGCTTCTGGATGGCGCTGACCTTTCCGGTCCTGTCCAGGACGTCCAGGAGCTCCTTCACCCTGCCCGCGTCGCCCAGGTCCCCGAGCTTGAACGGTTTCAGCGCCTCGACAAGGTCATCCCACGCGTTGACATTCGAACTGCCGACCAGGTAGCGGATGGGGTCGTAGAGTGCACGCCACTTTTCCTGGACCTGCGGCACGGAGAGGATGTGGCACAGCAACAGCGTGGCCGCGGCTCCTCCCTCGTCGTCCAGCGGGAACGCCATCCCCAGCAAGTAAGTAGTACGAAAATAGGCTTTAAAGTCCTCGTCCAGAGTGTAGTGCCCGCGCGGGGCGAAGAGGCTGAGATCCTGCGGCAGCCCCGTAAAGGGATTGAGCAGGACGCCCTGCCCCGCCATGATGCCCTCGGCCAGCGGCTTGAGTCTATCGTGTATTTCCGCGCCCCCGTTCGTCAGCAGGTGCCTGGCGAGGACGAGGTAATCGACGACCATCGAGGCGGCGTTTCGCCCCAGCTCCGAGCTCTCCAGGTCGTGGGGCAGGTCCTTCAGGGCCTCGTTCATGGCGGACAGCAGCTCGAAGGTACGCGGCAGCAGCGCCTTCCGCTCCACCTTCTGGAGCATCCGGTCGAAGTAGAGGTGAAACGCGTGGAGCGGCAAGTCCGCGGTGATGAAGCGGGGGGTGAGCGAGTCGATGGCGTTGTAGGCGTCCACCATGTCGTCCTCGTTCAGGTACTCTATAAGGACGGGCTTGGGATCGACGTAGAAGCCGTTCTTCAGCAGGGCCTTGCGTTCGGCGCCATCCAGCCTTGCGGGGAGCTTGTCCTCCTCCACCCGCGACAGCTCCGGCCTGGAGGCCGACAGGTCAACGAGCTCGGACTCGGGCAGCCAACCGCCGCGGCGGTCCGATCCCGAGCCCCCGTCGGAGTAGTCCGTGCCGAAGATGCAGAGCAGCCACGCCGTCCCCCCGGCATCCCTCGCCCGCCCCTCCGCGGTGACCACGGCCCCGCGCGGCAGGGAGAAGGAATGGAACTCCGAGACGGGGCGCTGCCCCGGCAGCAGGAAGGGCACCGTCCCATCCTTCATCACCTGATAGGGCTTCGCGTCCACCGGCTCGTATTGGGGCATGGGCGTCAGCGCCGCGGCCTCGACGATGCCCGACGTCCCCTCCGGTCCGGACAGGGACAGCCATCCTTTTTTAGAGGAGGGCCCCCCCTCCACGAGGTCTCCGTAGACCAGCACGCCCAGGATCCCCTCGTCATAGGGGATATCCTTCCATTTTCCGCCGGGCGCGGACCTGACGTTCTTGACGGTCTCGAACAGCGGCGTGATGCGCGCCGTAACGACGTACTGCGTCCCCCCCTGGGCCCATGCAGGCCAACCGCAGAACGGGAGCGCCGCGCACAGAACACATGCAAAAATCCCCAACCACTTCATCCTCAATCGAATCACCTCATCTGTCCTCTGCGCCCCTCCCGATACTCGGAGACGGAGCGCTTCGAGTATAACGTCCTTCTTCAATACTATACCGCAGGAACGCTTTCCGCAGCCCCACATCCGGGGGGAACCACCGGGGTGGTTTTTTCCACCGCTCCCATCATCCCCATTATTGACATATGACTAAAAATGGGTATCCTAATAAATGGCATATGCCAGATAAGGGTCAAGAAAATGATCGAGGAGGGGTCACGATGGAGGAACGAATGGAAGCGCGGGCGGAGGAACGGGTCAGGGAGCAGGGGAAGCGTCACGGCTGCTGCCATGGGCACGGCGGATCGGACTGCGGCAAAGGCGGCGAGGGCAAAGGGCACTGCCACGGGAAGGGAAACGGAGACGGCTGCGGGCACGGTACGGGAGAGGGGAACGAAAGCGGTGAGGGCAAAGGGCACTGCCACGGGAAGAGGAACGGAGGCAGCTGCGAACACGGTCACGGCACGGGAGAGGGAAAGAAGGGCTGCTGTTCCCGGGAGGGCGAAGCCGCAGCCTTCCCCACGGCGGAAGCCTGAGGCGTTCGAGGTCCAGCCGATGCCCCGGCCGATGAAACGGCGTTTCGTCTCCGCAATGCCCTGCTGCTCCCGCTTCGCTCCGGCGTCTGGGGAACGGGAGTGCGCCGCGGGCGGCCCCGTGGTCCTGTCGGTGGACGAGTACGAGGCCCTTCGCCTCATCGACCTGGAGGGGCTGAGCCAGGAGGAGTGCGCCGGGCGCATGCAGGTCGCCCGAACGACGGTCCAGGCCATCTACGACCGCGCCCGCGCCAAGGTTGCGGACTTTCTGGTCAACGCCAGGGAACTCCGGATCGAGGGCGGGACCTACCACATCTGCGGGACGTGCGGCTCGGGCGGAGCGGAGCGTCACGGGCACGGCTGCTGCCGGCACGGAAAGGACTTCGGCCCTCGTTAGGCCACGCGCATCACGGAAAAAATCGCAGGGATCGAGCCCGCCGGCGGAGCCGGTGGGCTGCACCGCCCCCGTGAGGGCCCCCTACCGGCAGCCCCGACGGCCCCTGGAGGTACACGCCCCCACACCACCGTCTCCGGCTGTTCTTGCTTTATCCGAACGCTGTTGACGCGCCGAACGAAGCACCGCGCGGATCCCCGGCTTACACCCCATCGGTCAGCCCCAGCTCGGCGCAGGCCCTCAGGATCCCTCCCACATCGATGTCGTCCGTCACGAGGTCGGCCGCGGCCTTGACCGCGTCCGGGGCGCCCCCCACAGCGACCCCGACGGACGCGCCGCGCAGCATCTCCGCATCGTTGGCCCCGTCGCCGAACGCGACGACGTCGCCGGGATCGAACCCGAGACGGCGCGCGGCCTCCAGGATGCCCCTCCACTTCGAGGTCCCGGCCGGACGCGCCTCGATGAAATGCTGCGTGCGGTCGAGCACGACGCCCTCGATCGGCTCCCGGAAGAGCGGGGACGCCGACGGATCGGGCGAGAAGGAGTACATCAGAAACGCCCGGCTCAGCTCCGCCACGGGCCGGATGCAGGGGTACCCCGCCTGTCCGTCGAGGTAGTCCCTGACGGCCTCGTCCTCGTCGTCCATGTAGACGCAGCGGTCGTCGAGCGCCGCGGAACGGACGAACCCCTCCGACACCGTCCCGCGCAGGCGGCAGAGCGCCCCTTCGGGGAGCCATACCGCGCTCAGAACCTCCGTGCCGTTCAGGATGTGGGCGCCGCAGCAGCAGACGAGGAGCCCGATGCCCAGCTCCTCGGCCACCCCGCGGGCCAGAAAGGCTCCCCGAGCCGTCGCGATGGCCGGGACATGGCCGTTTTGCCGCAGCAGCTCCACGGCCCTGCGCGTGGCGTCGGGGATGTGGCTGCTCCCCCCAGCGTGGCTTACCAGGGTACCATCGATATCGAAAAACACGTACCTGCGCCCCATGCCCTCACCCCTTCATCCGGACGGGGATCCCCGCCCAGACCCGGTCGACGGTCTCTGCCTCCCGTGCCAGGAACTGGTACAGGAACCCCGTCTCGTCCCGCCAGCGCCGCTCGAACGGGTCCATGGGGACGATGCCGCCCCCGATCTCGTCGCCAATCAGGACGCACCGCCTCAGGCGCTCCACGCGCGCCTCGAAAAACACCCGCACGTCAGAACCACGCAGCAGCAGGGTACGGACGCCGTCCTGAAGGTTGATCACAACCGCCGCGTCCGTCACGGACTCGGGCTCGTCGCGGCTCAGGTCGCAGACGGTGGCGAAGGGCCCGTAGAGCGATTCGGCATAGGCCCGCTTGCCCATGTACCGCCCCCCGAGTATCAGGTGCATCGCCGTCACCTCAGGGCGGCCAGGGCCAGGAGCATCGCCGTCTCCGAGAGCTCCGCGAACACGCCCAGCAGGTCCCCTGTAATCCCGCCGAACCCCTTCGTGCAGCAGCGCCCCCAGAGCAGCAGGACAACGAGCCAGACGGCGGGGAGGACCAACGCACGCGTGCCCTCGAGCCCCGCGAGGGCCGCGGCGAACGCCCCGGCACCGAGGACAAGAATACGGGTGTGGCACGGGCTCCGCGCCCCGCCCAAGGTCCGGGCCAGCCCGTCGTCCCTGGCGAACGGAAGCACGTTCAGCAGCAGGCCAAGCCCCAGGCGCGACCAGACGGGGATCGCGGCAAGGAGGCCCAGCGGCGTCACACCCACCGGACGGGCGAAGAGCTCCGCGAAGACGGCGCTCTGCAGGAGCGAGACGGTGACGCAGCCCGTCACGGCAAACGCGCCGGAATGGGGGTCCGAGAGAATTCTCAGGCGCGTCTCCCGGTCCCTGCGGGAGAAGATGGCGTCGCAGGAATCCATGAGGCCATCCCGATGCAGCCCGCCCGTGACGGCAAGGACGACAAGCCCCATGAGGACGCCCCTCAGGAGGGGCGTCACGTCCCAGCACGACAAAAGAAGGAAGGCCGCGAGCCACACCGCGGCGAGCACGAACCCCACCAGGGGAAGCGCGGGGTTGAAAAAACGCGTGCTCCGCTCCGTCCAGTCCGGCCTCGGCACGGGCAGGACCGTCAGAAAGGAGCAGGCGATCAGAAAAGACCGTATAATATCGATGATCTGCACCTCCTTCTTCTTGCTCATTACGCAGGGGCGCCGCCCCTGCACCCCGCAAGGGGACAGCGCCCCCTTGACCCCATACGAAAAAACGGATAACGTCATTGTACACGTGAAACTCAAAAGTGAAACTCAAAAGTGGAATTCATGAAGGAGGAACACCGACAACAAGATGTTCGTCTTTGTCTCAGGAGCGGTACGCAGCGGAAAGAGCGAGTGGGCCGAGCGGGCCGCGATGGCGCTCTCCCCGAGGGGACCGCGCGTCTACCTGGCTACGGCGCACGTCCTCGACGACGAGATGCGCCGCCGCGTCGAGCTCCACCAAACGGCGCGGCAGGGGCGCGGCTTCTCGACCCTCGAGCGCCCCCGGGACCTGGAGGGCGTCCTCCCCTCGCTGCCGTGGGACGCGACGGTCCTGCTGGAGTGCCTGGGCAACTGGACGGCCAACGAGCTCTTCGGCGAGGACGGAGGTATCGAGGACGCGGAGAGGACCGTCGGAAAAATCCACAGGGCGGCCCTGATGCTGCGGGACCGCACGGCCAACCTGCTGATCGTGTCGAACGACGCGTTCTGCGACGGCATACGCCACGATGCGGGGACCGACGCGTTCCTCCGCGTCCTGGGCGAGCTCCACGTCCTCCTGGCGAAGGATGCCGACGCCGCCGTGGAATGCGCCTTCGGGCTGCCCAGGCTGGCCAGGGGCGCCATGCCGGGAATTTTGCCGGGGGACTTGTCGGGAATCTGAGGGAAAGGCCGCGCACGGCGTTACGTTATAATGGTGGCGTAACGGCGGAGGAGGCCGATATCGTCTCCGTACCGCCTACGGGCTTTTGGATTCGATCGACTCGATCGCTGTTTTTCCGGGAAGGGGCTCAATCTCCTGATGATGCGTATCCTTCAAATAAAGAAAACCCAAATAAAAAAAATCCGCGGCGGCACACCGCCGGAGGAGCGGACCCTCGACCTGTCCGGGTCCGGGGTCCTCTCCTCCGACGCGTTCAGGGACGGGGCGGCGCTGCTCGAAGCGCTCTGCCTCGCCCTGTACGGGCGCGGCGTCCCTCGTCCCGCGGGGACCCCCTCCCCGCTCGACGGCGAGGAAGAAGAACAACAAGAGGAATGCGCGGTCGAGGTCGTCTTCGAGGCTGGCGCTGAGGCAGGCCGCCCCGTCCGGTACCGGGCTGCCTGCACCCTGAGCCGCGGCGGGGTCGAACGGGATGAGGGGCTCGTGCCCGCACGGAGGACCCTCCGTCGGATCGGGGAGGGGACGGAGGAGCGAGATGCGCCCGGGCCGGTCGAGGAGGTCACGGGGCTTTTCTTCGAGGCGTTTCTGCGTTCGGTCCTGCTGAGGCGGGACGCCTTTTCCGCACTCCTGAGGGCGGAGCCCGAGGCCCGAGGCCCGATACTGGACGCCCTGTTCGAGGACGAGCTTTACCCCTGCGCCGAGTCCCTGGCCTATGAGAAGTTCAGGGCGGAAAAAGAGGAAAAAAACGAGCGGCTGGCCCGGGGCGAGGCCCCGAGCCGGACCGCTGCGGCAGAGGAAACGGAAGTT
>CAJPSE010000081.1 GCA_905373185.1 uncultured Fretibacterium sp. | reverse complement strand
GTCGTGGACACGCTGGGGGCCGGGGATGCCTTCATCGCGCGGCTGATCGTGGGCATCGTCTCCGGCGAGGAGCCCGCGCCCGCCCTGAGGGAGGCGGCCCTGAGCGCGGCCGCCACATGCTCCTATTACGGGGCCTTCGGCCATCCCAGGGCTTACGGACCCGCCGTCGAGTGACGGAGGGAATGGCTTTATGAATGCTTGGAATGGCTTTATGAATACTCGGATCGAGAAGGAGGAAAAATAGCGATGAAACAGTTCCGTTCGAGATTTGCCCTGTACGCGTTTTTGTTCGTGCTGTCGGCGTTTGCCTTGTGCGGCGCCGCGGAGGCCGGCGACCCGGTGACGCTCAAGTTCCTTCACAAGTGGCCGAAGGTGGAGTACAACGACTTTTTTGTCCAGGTCGCCAGGGACTTCGAGAAGGAGCATCCCGACGTCAGGATTCAGATCGAGGCGGCCGGCGACGAGCCCATCAAGGACAAGCTGCGCATCCAGATGGGGACCGACCAGCAGCCCGACATCTTCTTCTCGTGGAGCGGCGAGTTTGCCCGGAACTTCATCCGTTCCGGGGCGGTCCTGGACCTGACGCCGTATTTCGAGAAGGATCCCTCCTGGCGCGACGGCTTCATGAAGGCCGGGCTGGAGCCCTTCGCGACGCAGGGCCGGTACTATGGCGTTCCCTATCGAATCAACGGAAAGTTCTTCGTCTACAACAAAAAGATGCTCGAGGACAACGGCCTGAAGGAGCCCAAAACCTGGACGGAGTTCACCGCCGGGCTCGAGAAGCTGAAGCAGGCGGGCGTCACGCCCATCGGGTTCGGCAACATCTACCCCTGGGCGAGCTGCCACTACATCACGGGGCTCAACCAGAAGTGCGTTCCCCAGGAGGTGCGGGAGAAGGACTACGCGGCGGCCTCCGGCGAGTTCACCGACCCCGGCTACGTGAAGGCCCTGGAGTATTTCAAGGAGCTGAACGACAAGGGCTACTTCAGCATGGGGGCCAACTCCACGGAGCACAACATGGCGCTCGAGATGTTCTACGGCGGCCAGGTCGCGATGGTCTACGTCGAGCTGGAGGAGTTTCAGGATATCGAGGAGAAGATGGCCGGGAACTGGGGATTCTTCGCGATGCCGTCCATCGAGGGGACCCCCGGCAACCCGAAATTCCTGACGGGGGCTCCGGATGGGTTTATGGTCTCCGCCAGGACGAAGCATCCCGACCAGGCCGTCGCCTTCCTGAGCTTCCTGACGAACAGGGAGAACTCCGACAAGATGGTCCGGGCCATGGGGTGGCCCAGCCCCGTCATCGGCGCCGTCAACAAGGAGAACTCCCTGGAGATGCTGGTCAAAGGGCTGGAGGCCGTCACCGAGGCCGAGGGGATGGCGCTCTGGCTGGATACCGACATCGACATCAAGATCTCGGACGTCTACCTCCCCGACCTCCAGGAGCTCCTGAATGGGGATAAGAGTGCCGAGGAGGTCATGAAGGACGTGCAGGCCGCCGCTGCGGCGGTGCGCGCGGAGGCGGCGAAACAGTAGGGCGGGGTAATGAGCGGGCTGCAGGCCGGTCCCTAACCGGCCTGCAGCGACCGCCCCCTTGCAGGCTTCATTCCTGAGCGAGGCCTCAGGGCCTCGACGCCAGCAGGCAATTTGGAGGTTTTGTTCTCCCGGGCCGCCGCCGGCCGCATCCGGCGGCCCCTTCGTCACGGAAGAGATCCTTGAAGAGGGAGATCCTGCATGAATATCTACGGCAATAAAAAGCTGGCCCTTCTCTTTCTGCTGCCGGCGCTTCTTCTGCTCCTGCTGTTCGTCTACTATCCCATCGCGGAGAGCTTCGTCCTGAGCCTCTATCGCTGGAAGGCGTTCTCCAGCGATAGGGTGTACGTCGGACTGGAGTATTACCGGAAGCTCTTCTCGGACGCCGTCTTCTACACGGCGCTCAAGAACAACGTCCTCTATTCCGCGATATCCATCGTCTTTCAGGTCGGCCTGGGGCTGGTCTTCGCGGCGATCCTGGAGGAAAAGGCCTTCCGCGGAATGCAGCCCTTCTTCCGCACCGTCTACTTCCTGCCCTCCGTCATCTCCATCTCGGTGGTGGGGCTCCTCTTTCAGCTGGTCTACCATCCGAGCATCGGGCTGCTGAACCAGGGGCTCAGGGGGATCGGGCTCGGAGGGCTGTGCCATGCGTGGCTCGGGGAGAAGAACACGGCCATATTCGCGATCATCGCGACCTCGCAGTGGCAGTACATGGGCTACATCATGCTGCTCTTCCTGGTGGCGATCCAGAAGATCCCGCAGGAGCTCTACGAGGCCGCGGAGATCGACGGGGTCAACGCGTTCCAGAAGTTCCGCTACGTGACGCTGCCCCAGGTCAAGGACACGCTGGTGATGTGCGTGATCATCACCCTCATCGGAGGATTCAAGGTCTTCGACGAGGTTTACGTCATGACGGCCGGCGGGCCGGGACGCAGCACGGAGGTGCTGGCCTCCTATCTCTACCGCGCGGGGTTCCGCAACGACGAGATGGGGCTGGCCTCGGCCATCGCCACGACGATCTTCGTCATCACCTTCACCATGACGCTCGTCCAGCTGCTGGCGTCGAAACGGCAGGAAAGTTAGGTCATCGCCATGATGCACGATAACCGATGGAGGGCGGGACGCGTCCTCGTCCTCGGACTTCTCGCCCTCTACGCGCTGCTCATCGTCCTGCCGCTGGTCTGGATGGTCCTCAGCGGCTTCAAGGACAATCAGGGGCTCTTTCTGGACACCTGGGGGCTTCCTGAAAAATTTTTGTGGGAGAACTACGCGACCGCGTGGAGGGGCGGCGTGGGGCGCTATTTTCTGAACAGCGTCATCGTCACGGGGGCCTCGGTCTGCCTGACCCTCTTCATCAGCGCCTGCGCGGCCTTCGCCCTGAGCCGCTTCGAGTTTCGGGGGCAGGGAGTCCTGCTCCTCTTCGTCCTCGGAGGGCTCATGCTGTCCCCTCAGGTCAGCCTGATCCCGCTCTTCAGGCTGCTTCAAAGGCTGAAGCTCTACAACACCTATTGGGCCCTCATCATTCCCTACGTCGCCTACCGAATCCCCTTCACCACCTTCCTGATCCGGTCCTACATGCTGTCGCTTCCAAGGGAGATAGAGGACTCCGCCTACATCGACGGCTGTTCCGCCTGGACGGTCTTCTACAGGATCATCCTTCCCATGAGCAGGCCCATCCTGGTCACGGCCGCCCTGTTCACCGCGATGAGCTGCTGGAACGAGTTCATGTTCGCCCTGGTGTTCATCGAGAGCGACGGGCTGAGAACCATCCCCATCGGCCTGATGGGGCTCAAGAGCAGTCTGCGCACCGAATGGACGATCCTCATGGCGGGGCTGACGCTCTCCGCCCTGCCCATGGTGGCTCTTTTTCTGATCTTTCAAAAACAGTTTATTCGAGGCATAACCTCGGGAGGAGTGAAAGGATAGCTATGGACGATCTTCAGCTTCACCAGGAATATAAGGAAGTGCTCATGCGGGGTATCCGGGAGAGGGAGAACATCGAGGCGGCCATGAAGGAGATAACGAAGAAGCCGATCGACAGCGTCTTCTTCGTGGGCTGCGGCGGCTCCCTTGCGGTCATGTATCCGCTGCAGTATCTGATGGGCCTTCACACGGCGCTTCCCTCGGCCCCCTACAATTCCAGCGAGTTCCTGAACATGAAGCCCAAGGCGCTGACGGAGCGCTCCCTGGTAATTCTCTCGTCCTATACGGGGACGACGAAGGAGACCGTGGCCGCCGCGGAGCTGGCCCGCTCGAGGGGGGCCCGCACCATAGCCTTTGCCGGCAAGGCGGACACCCCGCTGGGCAAGGCCGTGGACTACGTCTTTGCCAACGATGCGCCGTCCGGGGTCACGGACTCCAAGCTCATCATGCTCTATCAGATCGTCTTCTGCCTCCTGGACAAGCTGGGATACGGCATCGACTACGAGCAGGTGCAGAAGGAACTGAGCCTTCTGCCGGAGGGGCTGATGCGCATCCGCGCCGCTGCCGGGGACGAGGCCCGGGAGTTCGCCGAGAAGAATCACGACCAGACCTTCTTCATGGTCACCGGGAGCGGCATCAACTGGGGCGAGGCTTACTCCTACGCCATGTGCATTCTCCAGGAGATGCAGTGGATTCCCGCCCAGTCCATCCATGCGGGGGAGTTCTTCCACGGGGCCTTCGAGACCCTCACGGAGGACACCAACCTGCTGATATTCCAGGGCGAGGACGAGACCCGGCCCCTCACCGAGCGCGTGATCAAGTTTGCCGGTCAGTACACCCGCAGGGCCCATTTGATTGACACGAAGAACTATCCTCTGGAGGGAATAGCCCCGGAGCGGCGCGGAATCTACGGCCCGTTCATCCTGCTGGCCGTGCTCGGCCGCTACAGCGACGCCCTGGCGGAGCGGAGAAACCATCCCCTCAAGACCCGCCGCTACATGGGCAAGGTGCCGTACTAGGGAACGCCATGGCCAGTCTGGAACTGAAGGGGGTCAAGAAGATCTATCCCGGGGGTGTCGTCGCCGTCAAGGATTTCAACCTGACTATCGACGACAGGGAGTTCATCGTGCTGGTCGGACCCTCCGGCTGTGGAAAGAGCACCACCCTGCGGATGATCGCCGGGCTCGAGGACATCAGCGAGGGGGAACTCTACATCGACGGCGCCCTGGTGAACGGGCTCTGCCCCAAGGACCGGGACATCGCCATGGTGTTCCAGAACTACGCCCTCTATCCTCATATGACCGTCTACGACAACATGGCGTTCGGCCTGAAGCTCCGCAAGGTCCCCGGGGACGTCATCGAAAGGCGCGTGAGGGCGGCGGCGGAGATATTGGGCATCGAGGACCTGCTCCCCCGAAAGCCCAGGGCGCTCTCGGGCGGTCAGCGCCAGCGCGTCGCCCTGGGGAGGGTCATCGTCCGCGAGCCCCGGGTCTTCCTGATGGACGAGCCCCTCTCGAACCTGGACGCCAAACTGCGGGTCCAGATGCGTGCGGAGATCGCCAAGCTGCACAACCGCCTGAAGACGACCTTCATCTACGTGACCCACGACCAGACCGAGGCCATGACGATGGGGACCCGCATCGTCATCATGAACGGCGGGGAGATCCAGCAGATAGACGCCCCCAAGGCGCTGTACGACCGGCCGGTCAACATGTTCGTGGCCGGCTTCATCGGAAGCCCCCAGATGAACTTCCTCCCCGGGACGGTCGTCGAGGAGGACGGGGTCCTTCAGATCCGGCTCCCGGACGGCAGCGTCCTGCGGGTCTCCGAGGAGCGGGAACGAAAGCTGAGGGAGGGAGGCTACGTGGGCAGGGAGGTCGTGGCCGGAATCCGCCCCGAAAGCCTTCACGAGAGCGAGGTCAACCCCCTCACGAAGAGATTTTCCCGCCTTCGCTCCACCGTGGAGGTGGCGGAGCTCATGGGGTCCGAGACGCTTCTCTACTCCACGCTCTTCGGCCGGCAGGTCGTGGCGCGGGTCGTCCCGGATACGGAGAAGACGGTGGGGGACGAAGCCGAGTTCCACGTGCACTGGAACCGCATCCACGTCTTCGACAAGGATACGGAACGGAACATCCTGTAGCGGGAGTGGGAGAGAGGGAGTCGGGAGGCTGACGGACTATTAAGGAGATCACGCCTTTCGAGAGGGCGAAGGAGCGGCTCCTCTGCCTTCTCGAGGAATCCGACCCGGCGCGCGGAGGCCGGCTTCCCAGCGAGCGGGAGCTCTGCGGCGCCTTGAACGTCCACCGGGAGACGCTGCGGCGGGCGCTCTCCCTTCTGCGCCTGGAGGGGAGGATCGCCAGCCGCGTCGGGTCGGGGCATTACGTCGAAAGGAGCAAGCTCGAAAAGGACCTGACGGACCTTCTGTCGTTCACCCAATGGGGACGCTCGATGGGGAAGGAGCCGGACTCCGTTGTCCTGCGGTCCGGCTCCTTCGAGGCCCCGAAGTCCGTGAGCAAGTTCCTGCGGGTTCCCCTGGGAACGCCCATTTTTCATGCCGTGAGGCTTCGCCGGCTCGATGGGGAGCCCCTGCTTCTGGAGTACGTTTACCTCAGCGAGGCGGCCTTTCCCGGAATCTCCGACCGAGCCCTCTCCTCGAGTTCCCTGTATTCGGTCCTTGAGGAGGAATACGGCGCGGACCTGTCCGTCGGACAGGAGACGATAAGCGTTACCTACGTGGACGCGTGGGAGGCGCGGAATCTGCGGGTCTCCGAGGGGAGCCCCGCTTTTTTTGTCCGCTCCGTCGTCGCCGACGGGAGGGGCACACCCGCCGAGTACTGCAAGAGCGTCATACGGAGCGACAGGATTCGTCTCGTCTATCACAACGCCGCCCACCGCGAGGAAGAAGCCTGATGCCCAGGGACGACGGGTTTCCGAGCTACGGCGTCCAGCTTCGGGAGGTGCTGCGGGCGAAGATCGAGGAGGGGGAGTATCCGCCGGGGACGGCGATCCCATCCGAGAACGAGCTGGCCGCCGCCTATGGACTGAACCGCCGGACGGTGCGGGAGGCCGTCGCCCTCCTGGTCCGAGAGGGGCTGCTGAGGAGCGTCGCGGGGAAGGGCGTCTACGTGAGGCTGAAGGCGGAGACCCGTCTGGGCGAGGGGGAGTTCGGCTTTCGGCTCCGGGAACCGCATCGGCTGAGGCGGCAGGTCCTGAGAAAGGCGCTTCGTGCCGCGGGGCCCTATTACGGACGGAAGCTGGCCGTCCCCGCGGACGGTCCGCTCTTCCACGTCAGGCAGCGCATCCTGGAGGGAAGCCAGCCCCTCTACGTCGAGGAGTTCTATCTGCCCCGAGAGGTCTTTCCGGGCATCGAGGGGATCGAGTTCATGGCGTTCTCCGTCATGGAGGTCTTTCGCTACTACGGCAGGACCTCGTCCAGGACGGAGCAGAGCCTGGAGATCGTCCCCGTGGACCCCGGGAACGGGAAACTGCTGGGGCTGTCGGAGGGCGACCCCATCCTGCTCCTCGAGCGCCGGGATCTCGACGAGGCCGGGCGCCCCCTTGCGTTTTTCCGCTACCGGACGCGGGGCGACGTCTGCGACCTGAGGGTGAGCTTCCGCCGTGTGCCGAGATAGGGCGGAACGCCTTGACCCTGCGGCGTGGCATGTTTATAATCGTGTGAAGTTCTCAGAGTCTTCGTGGCCTTTTGTAGGACTGGATCTTTACCATTTTTTCCGAGGATGGG
>CAJPSE010000080.1 GCA_905373185.1 uncultured Fretibacterium sp. | reverse complement strand
TCGGAAGCCTGTGCTTGACCGCCAGTTCCAGGGCGTCCGGCGCCGTCGTGGCGGAGGGCATGGAGGCCGGGGGGCACATCGGGGAGCTGACGACGATGGTCCTGGTGCCGCAGATCGCGGGGGCCGTCAAGATCCCCGTCATCGCCGCCGGCGGCATTGCGGACGGGCGCGGGGTCGCCGCCGCCTTCGCCTTGGGGGCCGAGGGTGTGCAGCTGGGAACGCGCTTCATCTGTTGCACGGAGTGCACCGTGCACCCGAACTTCAAGCAGGCGGTCCTGGACGCCCGGGATCGGAGCACGTCGGTGACGGGGCAACGCACGGGGCATCCTGTCCGGTGCCTGCGCAACAAGCTGACTGCGGAGTTCGACAAGCTGGACGCGCGTCTGGCGCCTCCGGAGGAGATCGAGAAGCTCGGCACGGGGCGCCTGCGCAGCGCGGTCGTGGACGGCGACACCGACTGGGGGTCCCTGATGTCGGGGCAGTCCGCGGCGATGGTGAACGATATCCTGCCCGCACGCCGGATCGTCGAGCGGCTCTTCGGCGAGGCGCGGGATGTTCTGCAAAAAATCAGGGGATGCTGCGACGTCGAACCCGAATAGGGCGGAGGACCGTCAAGGTCCCTTTTTGTCGGATTCAATCGTCGGATTCAACCGTCGGATTCAACGGGAGGCCGTAAGGGACGACGCGCATTTGGGACATTTGTGATATTTGGGAGGTACCGACTCATATGAAATACGCACTGTGTTTTCCCGGACAGGGGGCTCAGGAGGTGGGGATGGGCAAGGCCCTCTACGAGGCATTCCCCTCGGCCAGGGCCGTCTTTGACGAGGCCGACGACGCCCTGTCCCAGCATCTTGCACGGCTGATCT
Source organism: uncultured Fretibacterium sp. (assembly GCA_905373185.1). GTDB lineage: Bacteria > Synergistota > Synergistia > Synergistales > Aminobacteriaceae > CAJPSE01. The sequence continues at coordinate 6,409 of CAJPSE010000080.1, read as the reverse complement.
TCGAGGGGCCGGACGAGACCCTCAAGCTCACGGCCAACACGCAGCCCGCCATCATGACGACGAGCGTCGCTGCGCTCCGGGCCCTGGAGAACGAGCTGGACGTGAAGCTGTCCCCCGCCTGTGGGGCCGGGCACAGCCTGGGCGAGTACACGGCCCTGGTGGCCTCGGGCGTCCTGGCGTTCCGCGATGCGGTGGACCTCGTGAACAAGCGGGGCCGCTGGATGCAGGAGGCCGCACCGGAGGGCGTCGGGGCGATGGCCGCGGTCATGGGACTGGAGCCCGCCGACGTCGTCGCGGTGTGCCGGGAGGTCGCCCCGAACGAGGAGTGTCAAGCGGCCAACTTCAACTCGCCGGGGCAGGTCGTCATCTCGGGCGTCGCGGAGTACGTCGACAGGGCGGTTGCCGCCGCCAAGGCCCGCGGAGCCCGCAAGGCCGTGATGCTGAACGTCAGTGCCCCGTTCCACAGCCGCCTGATGATGCCGGCGGCCGAGAAGCTCAAGGAGCAGTTCGAGACGTATGCGTGGTCCGACCCGCGCTGGCCCATAGTGGCCAACGTGAGCGCGAGGCCCGTATCGACGGCTGCCGACATCAAGGCGGCGCTCTACGCCCAAACCTTCAGCCCCGTGCTGTGGTCGGACTCGGTGGCCTTCATGGCCGACGACGGCGTGGACACGTTCCTGGAGCTGGGGCCCGGCGAGGTGCTCTGCGGCCTGAACAAGAGGATACGCAAGGGGCTGACCTCGATGGCCGCCGGGACGCCCGAGACGCTGGAGGCCATGGCTGTGGCCCTGAGGTCCGCCTGATGGCGCGCCGTCTGGCCCTGGTCACGGGGGGCTCGCGCGGGATTGGCCGCGCCATCGCCCTGGCCTTGGGCAAAAACGGGTGTGACGTGGCGGTGAACTACAACGCCAGTGCTGGGGCCGCGGAGGCGCTCTGCGGCGAACTGGCGGCGCTGGGTGCGCGAGCCTCGGCCTTCCGGGCCGACGTCTCGGACCGCTCCCAGGTCGAGGCCCTGTTCAAGGCCGTCGAGGCCGGGATGGGCCCGGTCGAGATCCTCGTCAACAACGCGGGGATCACGCGCGACAACCTGCTGATGCGAATGAGATGCGAGGAGTGGGACGCCGTGCTGGCGGCCAACCTGAATTCCGCGTTCTACTGCACGAGGGAGGCTATCCGGGGCATGGCGAAGGCCCGGTGGGGGCGTATCGTCAGCATCGCCTCCGTCGTTGGGCTGGTCGGCAATACCGGGCAGGCCAACTACAGCGCCTCCAAGGCGGGGCTGATAGGTTTTTCCAAGTCCGTGGCGCGGGAGTACGCCGCGCGCGGCGTGACGGTCAACGTCGTGGCTCCGGGCTTCATCGGGACCGACATGACCGGCGTGCTGAAGGAGCAGGTCAAGGAGGCGATCCTGGGGCAGATTCCCTTGGGACGCATGGGGGCGCCCGAGGACGTGGCGCGGGCCGTGGCCTTTTTTGCCTCTGAGGAGAGTTCCTACGTCACCGGCCAGGTCCTGGCGGTTGACGGCGGAATGACGATGTGTTAAGGATATATTGCTGGAGGGAGGTGAGGAACAATGAAGAAGGAGGAGGTCCTTTCCAGGCTGAAGGAGATCATCACGGAGCGTCTTGACGTCGAGGAGGATCAGATTGTCCCGGAGGCGACGTTCGTGGAGGATCTGGGCGCCGATTCCCTGGATATCGTGGAGCTGATCATGGGCATCGAGGAGGAGTTCGACATCGAGATCCCCGATGAGGACGCCGAGAAGCTCACCTCGGTGGGCGAGGCGCTGAGCTACACGCTGGGCAAGATTGGGGTCGACGAGTAACGCCGCTGTTCGAGGGGGGGAGGAGTGCCTTCCCCCCATTATTGAATCCGTGTGGACAGAGACTGCTGTCGATTGGAATATGAGACCTGCGGCCCGCCTCCTCTCGTGCGGCGGGCGTTATCGTATAGAACGGCACGGCCGGGGAGTGAAACGAAGATGAGAAGAGTGGTCGTTACGGGCCTTGGGCCCATAAGCCCCATCGCCACGGGGAAGGACGCCTACTGGGAGGCGCTCCGGGAGGGGCGGAACGGGGTCGGCCCCATCACGACGTTCGAGCTGGGGGACTGCCCCGTGACGTTCGGCGCCGAGATCAAGGACTTCGACCCGACGCGGTGGATGGATGGCAAGGAGGCCAAGCGCTCCGACCGGGCTATCCAGTTTGCGGTGGCCGCCTCGAAGCTGGCTGTGGAGGACGCGAAGCTGGACACCAAAAGCATGGACCCCTATCGTTTCGGGGTCTACATCGGAACGGGGCAGGGCGGCATCGAGACCTCGTTCAACAACTTCAAGACGATGATGGAGAAGGGCTCCCGCCGGGTCAGCCCGTACTTTATCCCGATGATGATCAGCAACATGTCGACGGCCTACGTGGCCATCGTGCACGGGGCCAAGGGGCCGAACCTCTGCATCGTGACGGCCTGCGCCACCTCGCTGCACAGCCTGGGCGAGGCCTATCACACGATCGTCCGCGACGACGCGGACGTCATCTTGGCGGGTGGCACCGAGGCCGCGCTGCGCGCCATCAGCATCGCGGGGTTCGCCTCCATGAAGGCGCTGTCCACCCGCATGGACTCCCCCGAGACGGCCAGCCGCCCCTTCGACAAGGACCGCGACGGGTTCGTCATGGGCGAGGGGGCCGGGGTGCTGGTCCTGGAGGAGCTGGAACACGCCAGAGCGCGGGGTGCGCATATCTACGGGGAGTTCGTGGGGTACGGCACGTCCTGTGACGCCGGCCACATCACGGCGCCGGACCCCGAGGCCGAGGGCGCCCTCTACGCCACGAGACACGCCATGAGGATGGCCGGCTGGTCCCCAGAACAGGTGGACTACATCAACGCCCACGGGACCTCCACCGGGCTGAACGACAGGATGGAGTCCATGATGGTGCACAAGGCCTTTGGGGAGCGGGCGAAGGACGTCGTCGTCACCTCCACGAAGTCCATGATCGGGCACTGCCTGGGCGCGGCCGGGGCGCTCGAGACCATCGCCTCCTTCCAGGCAATCGAGCAGGGCTACATCCATCCCACCCTGAACTACACCACCCCCGATCCCGAGTGCGACATCACCCTCTCGACGGGCCGGGGCGTGGAGAAAAAGGTGGACCGGATGCTGGTGAACAGCTTTGGGTTTGGTGGGCACAACGGGGTCCTCGCCTTTCAGCGTTTCGTTTGAGCCGTACCTCCGCCAGGGAGACGCCGCCCGGCTCGCCGGGCGTGACCTGAAAGGGCTCCAGGAGACGCTGGGTTACCGCTTCAAGGACGGAGGGCTTCTGGAGGAGGCCCTCTGTCATTCATCGTTCGCCAACGAACACGGTGTAGCGCTCAGCAACGAGCGCCTGGAGTTTCTGGGGGACTCCGTCCTGAGCTTCCTCGTCGCGCGCATCCTGTTCGAGCGGCACCCGGACGCGACCGAGGGCGAGCTCTCGCAGATGCGCTCGGCGCTGGTCTGTGGGGCCTCTCTCTGCCGCAGGGCCGAGGCCCTGAGCATCGCAGAGGTCCTGCTCCGCGGCCGGTCCATGCGGAATCGGGATCTTCCGCCCTCCCTCTGCGAGGACGCCCTGGAGGCCCTGATCGGAGCCGTCTGTCTGGACGGCGGCGTCCCGGAGGCGGAGCGCGTGGTGCGCCGCCTGTTTTTCGGCGGTCCGGACGCCGCCGGGGAGGACGGCGCGGAGCTGGACGCCAAGTCCCGCCTTCAGATCCTGATGCAGGCCCGGGACCTTGGGATCCCGCACTACGAGATCGTCTCGGTCTCCGGTCCGTCCCATTCTCCCCGTTTCGAGGTCCGGCTCCGGGTGGGGAACACCGACCGCGTCGGGGTCGGGGCGAGCCACAGGGAGGCGGAGGAGCTGGCCGCCGGACTGGTCCTGCAGGACCTCGAGGTAGAGGAGAACGAGACGTCGGAGAACGAAGCCGGGGTGTCTCCTCCATGAGGGGGTTGAGGCTTCTCCTCCTTCTCTCCTTTCTCCTTACCCTGCCGTTCCGCACCGGGGCCGAGGTGCTGGATGTCGTCGTGACCCTGCCCTGGCTGGCCCTGCTGACCTCCTTCATCGGCGGTCCGAACGTCGCGGTCGTGCCGCTCCTGGAATGGAACCCGAACGGCGACGCCGTGCCGGCCGCGCGGGGGAGGACGCTTCGTTCCCTGAGCCGGGACGCCCGGATCATGGCTCTCGATTCCGACGACGCCCACCGTGTCCGGCTGGACGCCGGCAAGTTTTCCAATTTCAGGGCACTGTACCTGCCGTTTCCCATCGAGGCGCCGCAGATAGACGCCGTGCTCTCGGACCCCTCGGTGCTTCCCTTCGTCGCCCAGCGCGTGCTGACGGTGCTTGCGGACTGGGATCCCGCGAACTACCCATATTATCAGCGCCGTCTGGCGGAGTTCCAGGCGCGGCTCTCCGGCTCTGTGCTCGCGGGGCGCCAGATTCTGCGGGACATCCCGGTGTACGACCTGACGGGGTACAGCGGGGCCCTCCTCCAGGCTGCCGGCTGCCGGGTCGAGCGTCCCGCCTCCGCCGACTGGGCCGCGTGGAGCAAGGGGAAGGAACAGGAACTCCTGATCCAGGAGCTCGACCGCAGGAGGGAGGAGAAGGTGACGGCCGTTATGGACGGAGGGACGCCCAAGGCGCTGCGCCGCCTCCTGGAGTCCCGTCCGGAGGTCTTCTCGTTCGGACGCCCCCCTTTGTCGCAGGACTATCCCGCCTTTCTGCACGATCAGTACATTTCCCTGTGGCTCAAGAGCACGACGAAGCCCCTTCCCCCGCCGGCCAGGCCGCGGCGATGACGATGGGGCGGACCGATTTGGGGCGGAGGGATGAAGAACGGAGGGATGAGAAATGGACGGAGAGATCGTTCGCTGCCCATGGGCGGATCGAAGTCCGCTGGAGCGCGCGTATCACGACCGGGTGTGGGGTGTTCCGCTGCACGACGAGCAGGCTCTCTTTGGGATGCTCTGCCTGGAGGGGATGCAGGCCGGACTGAGCTGGTCCACCATCCTGCGCAAGATGGGGGCGCTCCGGACGGCGTTCGACGACTTCGCCCCCCTGGTCGTGGCCGAATATGACGAGCGGAGGATTGCCGCGCTCATGGAGACGGAGGGCATCATCCGGAACCGGCTGAAGATCCAGGCGGTGGTCCGGAACGCGAGGGCCTACCTGAGGCTGCAGGAGGAGCATGGGACGCTGGATGACTTCCTGTGGCGCTACGTGGACTTCACGCCCATGGTCAACACGTGGCGCGAGGCGGGCGAGGTCCCGGCCCGGACCCCTCTGTCCGAGCGCATCAGCCGGGACCTGAAGCGCCTGGGGTTCGGCTTCGTCGGTCCGACGAGCATCTACGCCTTCATGCAGGCGACGGGCATGGTGAACGATCACCTGGTCTCCTGCGCGTTCCGAAGGGTTGGGGAGTAATTCCACAACTCCGGACCGTCCGTGGGCATGGGGGCATCATTTCCGTACGGATTCCCGGTCGGAGGCCGTGGATTCAAAAACGTACTGCCGAATGACGCATCATCCCTGGGCAGGTGGTGGATGCTATAATCATAAGTAGGGTTTACCCTACTTATGCTCGAAGGAGCGGAGCGTGGCCATGCAGATTTTTGTGGATAGTGCAAAAGTGATGGCGAAAGGCCAGGTTACGATTCCGAAGGATGTACGGGAAGTCCTGGGAGTATCGAATGGCGACAAGGTTACCTTCATCGTCGAGGGGGAGACCGTCCGTGTCGTCAACGCCGCGGTTTATGCGATGCAGATGCTGCAGCTTCGGATGTTGGGCGAGGCGGAAAAAGCCGGGATTACATCCGAGGAAGATGTCTTGGCGCTCGTCAGGTCCGTCCGAAACGAAAGTGAAGGGTAATGAAGGTTTTGATCGACACGAATGTCTTGATCTCCGCCGCGCTCTTTCCCGGGAGCGTTCCGTATAGTGCTTATGTCAAGGCGGTGACTTCACCCAATCGCGGGATAATCTGCGACCAGAACGTGGACGAACTGAGGCGTATATTCAATCGAAAATGGCCGGGGAAGATCCAGGCGATGGAAACATTTTTGGCTGTTGCAATGACCGTGCTGACGATTGTACCCACACCGGAACAAGAAATTATGGATGAGGCCAAGATCCGGGATGTAAAGGACAGGACGATTCTGCGAGCGGCTGTTTTCTGTCAGGCGGATATATTGCTGACCGGAGACAGGGATTTTCTTGAGTCCGAAATAGGCAGCCCGCAGATTGTCACTCCGGCTGAATTTCTGAGGACATGCTGATTCGATCCATGAAGCATCCCGGTGGTACCCCAGCTTGCTTGTTTTGAGGAGGAAACTTGCCGGGGCCGCCGCTATCCCCAGAGGGGAGCCTTCCGGCCATCCGCTCGCTT
>CAJPSE010000079.1 GCA_905373185.1 uncultured Fretibacterium sp. | reverse complement strand
GGCTCAGGGCGTGCCGGGGTGAGCCGACACGCCCTGAGTGCAAACGGTCCTCGAAAATGGACGGACCGGCTATTCGGCGGTTATTCGGGACGGCTATTCAGGACGGCTATTCAGGCTGATAGACCACCACGGCGTCGGGATACTTGATGCGGGGAAGCGCCGTCTCCAGAATGCGGAGGTGATGGTTCAGCTCCACCTGTTCGGTGTAGGCCGTCCGAATGTCCTGTCCGACCAGCAGGTCCATGTACTGCGGCTGGGCGCAGAGCAACAGGGCGGTCCCGGGCTGGAGCACCGTGGCCTGGAAGATACGCCCCTCCAGCAATTGATGGACGCGTTCGATCTCCATGAGCCCCGTTCCCTGCTGGATGTGGTGGAGCTGTACGAACAGGTCCGGGCTGACGACCAGGGTGTGGCGGCTCATGCGCCCTCTCTGTTGCAGGGCCGAGACCCCGGCGACGATGTCGATGAAGGCTCCCTCGCCCGTCCCCCAGTCGCCGCGCTTGAGCTTGCCGACGCCGGGAACGGTGAGCAGGCCGTCCACGCCCAGGGACTTGACCCCGTAAAAGACCATGTGGTCCTCGCGGCGGCAGAGGGCCTGTGCCGCTATTCGCGCGGAGGAGAGGTCGGCCGGCTGTCCCTCACGCTCGGCCGCCTCGAGGTCGCGCCACAGGAGCCAGAGATCCTCGGAAAGCTGAGGCACCTCGACGAAAGAACGCCTTGGCGAAAAGGTGAAGCCGTTCTCGGTCCTCTCCTCGCGGACCGGGCTGTCGGTCGGCGCGACCTGCACGCCGGGGCCCAGCGGGCCGTACAATGGCAGAAATTTCCGTGCTGTGAGGATCTCCTTCGCCGTCTCGACGACGGCCTCGTCCAGACGCTTCCAGAGCTCTTCGGAAAGGGGAGAAGCGGCTCTCCCGAGATAATCTTCCATAATTTTTATGCCTCCTTCTCTTTCGGATCGGCCGCTACTTCTCGATGAGGCTGCCGACGGTCGAGCCGGGAGCGGTATCCTGCTTGGGGGGTGCGATGCCGAGTTCCTCCATGACCTCGAGTACCTCCCCCTCCCCCTCGGCGAGGAACTCCGACCAGTTGGGCTCGAGGTAACGCAGCAGGGTCATCAGCTCGCCGACGTGGGCCTTTTCCTCGTCCCGGATGTCCATCAGAACCTTGCGCACCAGAGGATCGTCGGTCGCCTGGGCGTGGGCGTCGTAGAGAAACATGGCCTCGAGCTCCCCGGCGATGTCGACGCGCAGGGCCTGCACCAGTTCCTCCTTGTTGACCTTTCGGTCGACGTTGCCTGAAAACGGGTTGGGAAAATCGGGCACGGCAGATCGCTCCTTCCTGTTCCACTCTGAAATTTATCTCTGAAATTTATCGAAATTGCTGGATTGAGTCGCCGGATCGAGTCGCCGGATCGAGCGTTTCAGAGTTCAGCCGGTCAATCGGACAACCCCTCTCTCGATAAAGCATAGTTGCCGCCTGAGAATTTTGAATGGGTGGAAATACAGATCGTGTGGGCATAGCGGAATGGAAGGCTTTTGCGAAGTGATCTGAAATAATGGTAGAATAGTAAAATATCTTATGCGAGTCCGCGTGCGGCAGGTCCGCTGTGCCGCGGAAATTTTGAAGGAGGCGGCGGCATGATCAATATCATCTGGTTCGGTTTGCTGTTCATCGGCATCGTGGTGGGGATCGCGACCGGCAACGTCAAGGCCATTACGGATGCGGCTATTGACAGCGCCAACACGGGGGTGGAGCTCTCCATCGGACTGATCGGGGTGATGACCCTCTGGCTGGGCATGATGAAGATAGCGGAGGCTTCGGGCTTGGTGCGCAAGCTGGCCCTCATGCTCAAGCCTCTGATGGTGCGCCTGTTCCCGGACGTCCCGCCCGACCATCCGGCCATGGGCTCCATCCTGATGAACCTGGCGGCCAACGTCTTCGGCTTGGGAAATGCAGCGACGCCCTTCGGTATCCGGGCGATGCAGGACCTTCAGGAGCTCAACGCCACCGAGGACACCGCGACGGACTCCATGTGCACGTTCCTGGCGATCAACACCTCCTCGGTGACGCTGATCCCCGCGACGACGGTCGCCTATCGGGTGGCGGCCGGGTCCTCCAATGCCGTCGACATCATCGGCCCCACGATCATAGCTACCCTCGTCTCCACGATCGTGGCGGTGATCGCCGCCAGGACGATGTCTCGGATGCGGCGCTTCCGGATGACCAAGCCGGACAAAATTTTTGACGAGGCGTTCTCAAATTCCACGGCGGGCGCCGAGTAGGGGGGAGGAACATGTTCGTCAACTTCGTCAACGATGTCTCGCTGTATGCCATCCCCGTCATCATCCTGGTTATCTGTACCTATGGTGTCGTTAAGAAGGTCAAGGTCTACGAGGTCTTTACGGAGGGCGCCAGGGAGGGTTTCTACACGGGCGTCCGCATCATCCCCTTCCTCGTGGCGATGTTGGTTGCTATCGGCGTGTTCCGCGCCTCCGGGGCCATGGGGTATCTCGCGAAGCTGCTGGAGCCGTTGACGGAGCTGATCGGCATGCCGGCGGAGGTCCTGCCCATGGCAATAATGCGTCCTCTCTCCGGCGGCGGGGCCAACGGCATCATGAACGAGCTGTTCAAAGTCCACGGCCCGGATTCTCTGATCGGGCGCATGGCCTCGATCATGTCCGGGGCGACGGATACGACGTTCTACGTCCTGGCTGTCTACTTCGGGGCCGTCGGCATTCGTAAGACGCGCCACGCGCTTCCCTGCGGGCTCCTCGCCGATCTCGCCGGGATGCTGGCCGCCGTCTTCATCACCAACCTGATGTTCTGAGCCGCGAGAGCGCGAAAGTGAATGACGATGAACTATCCCGAGAGACTGCGGAAGGGGGAGACGGTCGCCCTCCTGGCGCCCTCCTCCCCGATCTCGGTGGAGGATGCCGCGGCGTGCCGGCGGTACTTCGAGGAGCGCGGATACGGAGTGCGCATGAGCGGGCTCGTCTCGGCAGCGTTGCACGGCTATGAGGCCGGGGAACCGGAGGCGCGTGCGGACGATCTGAACGCGGCCTTCGCCGACCCCGGCGTGAGGGCGGTCTTCTGCCTCCGGGGCGGCAACTCCGCCTGCCGCGTGCTGGAGCATGTGGACCTGGAGACGGTTCGGTCCAACCCGAAGACATTCGTCGGCTATAGCGACATCACGCCCCTTCACGTCCTGTTCAATCAAAAGGCGGACCTGATAACCTTTCATGGCCCCATGGTGAAATCGAACATGCTCCAGGGGCTTGACGCGTTCTCCCGCGCGAGCCTCGATGCGGCGCTGTCGATGGAGCCCGGCTCCGAGATGGAGTTCCGCAACCCTGAGGGAAGCGCAATCGAGGCGGTTTGCGGGGGCGTCGCCGAGGGGTGTCTTGCCGGGGGCAACCTGGCGTTGTTGACCTCGCTCCTGGGGACGCCCTACGCGGTGGACGCATGGGGAAAGATACTGCTGATAGAGGATGTGGGGGAGACCGTCCCCCGCGTGGCGCGGATGCTCCACCACCTGCGGCTCGCCGGGAAGTTCGAGGAGGCGGCGGGCGTGCTGATAGGGGACTTTACGGACTGCCCGAACGCGGCGGAGCCGGCCTATGGCGTGAGGGACCTGATGCGAGACTTCTTCTCCGGCTTGGGGAAGCCCATCCTGGCAGGGATCCGGACCGGGCATGATTTTCCGATGGCGACGCTGCCCCTGGGGATGCACTGCCGCGTCGATGCGGCGAGGGGAAGCATAAGGTTCCTCAGGGACTGAGAAGTACGTCGGACCGAAGGTTTGCGAAGCAGCCAAGGTGAGCTTTCTGCTTACGTCGACAACGCGGCAACTATGCCGCGTGTCGACGTAAGCGACTGACACGACATTCAGGACCTGTCGGTCCTGAAGAGGCGGTCATCTGCTTAAACGAAGCATACGAATGATTTGGAACTGGAATTATGCGTCCTTGGTTCGGTCCAGGACAATCTTGTACCCCCCGGCCCCGTAGTCCAGAAATTTTTTGACCCGGCTGATCGTGGCCGTGCTCGCCCCTGTCTGCTGGGCGATTTGCGGGTAGGTCTTCGCCTGGCTCAACAGACGGGCCACCTCCAGCCGCTGGGATAACGCCTTGATCTCCCCAATAGTGGCGACGTCCTCCAGAAAGCCGTAGACCTCCTGGCGCGTCTCGAGCTTCAAAAAAGCGTCGCAGAGTTTGTCCGTAAGGGTATCCTTCCAATTTTCCGCCATGGATTGCACTCCTTCCGAGACCCCGATTTTTGCTGCTCTGGATATCGTATTAACTCTTCAATAGTATATCGTATTGATGAACCTCGTGGCAATGCCGCGGGAAAACACCCTTGACAAACGGCTTCCCCGGATAAGAAACTTGAAGAGGGGGAGGTCCCGGAGCATCGCCGTGCCTGCCGGGCATGGAGCTGCGTTCGGCGGGAGCCCTCTCCGGGCTGATGACGCACAGGCTCCATTGGCGCTCCCCTTGAATCTTTCGTGTGAATCTCTCGTGTTGGAGGCGTCTGATCTTGCTCTCAAAAAATTTCATCCTGCACTCGGACTGGCCCGCCTCGGGCGACCAGCCGGAGGCCATCGAAGCCCTGACCCGAGGGCTCGGACAGGGGGACCGTTTCCAGACCCTGATGGGCGTTACGGGCAGCGGCAAGACCTTCACGATGGCCAACGTCGTCGCCGCGGTCAACCGACCCACGCTGGTGCTGGCCCACAACAAGACGCTGGCGGCGCAGCTCTACAGCGAGTTCAAGATGTTCTTTCCGGAGAACGCCGTGCACTACTTCGTCAGCTATTATGATTATTATCAGCCGGAGGCCTATATCCCGTCCAGCGACACCTACATCGAAAAGGACGCCTCCGTCAACGACCGTATCGAGCGGCTGAGGCTGGCCGCTACCAAGGCTCTGATCGAGCGGCGCGACGTGCTGGTCGTCGCCAGCGTCTCCTGCATCTACGGATTGGGGAAGCGCGAGAACTACGAGAACGCCATCTTCTCCTTCGCCGAGGGGGACCGGTGGGAGCACCGCGCCTTTCTCCAGCACCTGCTGGAGAACTATTACGAGCGCAACGACACGGTGCTGGAGGCGGGGAAGTTCCGCGTGCGGGGCGACACCATCGAGATCTTCCCCGCCTACGACGAGAACTGTATCCGCGTCACCTTCTTCGACGACGAAATAGAGCGGGTGGACCTGGTGAACCCCCTGACGGGCAAGCTGGTGGAGCGGATGCCGGAGGCGTCGATCTTCCCGGCACAGCACTACGTTACCCAGACGGACGCCATCGAGCGCTCCAAGCCCCTGATCGAGGCGGAGCTGGCCCGGATGGAGGAGCGCTTCACGAACGAGGGGAAGTTCCTGGAGGCCCAGCGTATCCGCATGCGCACGCGCTACGACCTGGAGATGCTCACCGAGGTGGGATACTGCTCGGGTATCGAGAACTACTCCGTCTACCTGGACGGGCGCAACATCGGCGACCCGCCCGGCACGCTGGTCGATTTCTTCCCCGAGGATTTCCTGATGATCGTGGACGAGTCCCACATCACCTTGCCGCAGGTTCGGGGCATGTTCAACGGCGACCGCGCCCGCAAGACCGTGCTGGTGGAAAACGGATTCCGGCTGCCCTCCTGTCTGGACAACCGGCCGCTGGAGTGGCACGAGTTCGAGGGGCACCTGCACACGGCGGTCTTCGTCTCCGCCACGCCGGGCGACTATGAGCTGGAGCACTCCGCGCAGGTGGTGGAGCAGGTTATTCGCCCCACGGGCATCCCGGACCCGGAGGTGCTGGTCCTGCCCGCGAAGGATCAGATCGACGACCTGATCGAGCGCCTGCGGACGGTGTCGGAGAAGGGAGAGCGCGCGCTGGTCCTCACCCTGACGAAGCGCTCGTCCGAGGACCTGGCGGACTATCTGCGGGAGCTGAAGTTCAAGGTGCGCTACATCCACTCGGAGCTGAACACCTTCGAGCGGGCGGAGCTGATCCGCGATCTGCGCAAGGGGGACGTCCAGGTCCTGGTGGGAATAAACCTGTTGCGCGAGGGCATGGACCTGCCGGAGGTGACGCTCGTCGCCATCCTGGATGCGGATAGGGAGGGGTATCTGCGCTCCTACCGGTCGCTGATCCAGATAATGGGGCGCGCGGCTCGCAACGTGGACAGTACGGTCATCCTCTACGCGGACGCCGAGACGGAGAGCATCCGCAGGGCGGTGGACGAGACGGGGCGCCGCCGCGAGAAGCAGATGGCGTTCAACGAGAGGCACGGAATCGTGCCGCGCAACATCGAGAAGGAGATCAAGAGCCTGCTGCCGCAGGAGCTGCTGGAGGCCTACTCGCTGGACGGCGCGGAGCGCGGCGAGCGGGGGGAGGACGAGGCCGATGTCCAGAAGCTCACGGTCAAGGAGCTGGAGCGCGCGATGTGGGAGGCGGTGGAACGGCTGGACTTCGAGCGTGCCGCCACGCTGCGCGACCTGATCGCGGAGTCCCGCGGGGAGACACCGGAGGGGGCCGGCAGAAAAGCCGACGGAAAAGGGGTGCCGCACCCGCCGGCACGGGGCCGGCGGAGGCGGCAGTGATGGGAATCCGGGTAATTCTTTTCGGCCTCGATCATGAACTGGAACCCGGGAGATACTGAATCATGACTGTCGAAGAAATGCTGCGTATTCCTTCATTGAGCAGACTATTGGTTGTCGCCGGCCATCATGGACTTCAGCGGACAGTGTCCATGGTCAGCGTCATGGATGCCCCTGACATCTATAATTGGATGAAGGGCGGCGAATTCCTTATAACTTCCGCTTATCCGGTCAAGGATGATCTCCATTATCTCAGCTTTCTGATTCGCCGTCTCAATGACGCCGCAATCGCTGCTTTCGGGGTCAAGTTGAGTCGTTTTATTGGATATTTGCCGCCAAAAGCGATTGAAACGGCAAACGAGCTGGGCCTGCCCTTGATCTCAATCCCTGAGGAATATGCCTTTACCGATATCATTAATCCGGTGCTTTCCCGCATCGTTGACCAGCAGGCTGTTAATTTGATGTATTCGGAACAGATTCATAAGGATTTTCTTGACCTGGCAGTGAGCGGGGAGGATACGGAGGAAATCCTGCGGGTCTTGCACCGCAATATTGGCGCGCCCGTTGCCTTTATCAATACCTGTTTCAAGGAACTGAGTTTTTCGAATGGGCATTCGTCCCTGGCTTTGTCCCTGAACAATATGGATCCGGAACATTTGACGAAGATTGGCTTGATAGTAAAGATTGGTTTGATGGTTATGATGTTTATCAAGTCAGCAGCCGTAATGCATCTTTTGGCTATAATTCTATAGTGGTCCCCCTGTCAAGGACCAAAAAGGGGTTAAGAAGAGTTTAGGTC
>CAJPSE010000078.1 GCA_905373185.1 uncultured Fretibacterium sp. | reverse complement strand
CCTCCCCCATGATACGGCACGAGGTGAAGAGGGCCAGGCTGTCCGCAAGCCCAAGCTCCGCAAACGCCGTCAGGACCCTCGCGCCCCCCTCGACCATGAGGCTCAGGACCCCCTCCTCGGCCAGGGACGACAGCACCGCCTCGAGGTCCACCCTCCCGTCGCGCGCGGGAACCCTGCGGACCCGCGCCCCTGCGGCCGTCAGTGCGTCCGCCCTGACGGGGTCCTCACAGCAGGTAAAGATCAGACAACCTCCCGACCCCGTCACCACCTTTGCGGAGACGGGGGTCGACAGACGGGAATCCAGCACGACCCGAAGGGGGCTTTCCCCCTCCGCATCGCGCACGGTCAACTCGGGATCGTCCTGTAGCACCGTCCCCACCCCCACCATGACGGCGTCGTGAGAGGCGCGCATCTGATGCGCCCACTGGCGGGACTCGGGAGCCGTTATCCACCGGCTCTCGCCATGGGGCAACGCCATACGGCCGTCAAGCCCCGCCGCGGCCTTGAGCGTCACCCATGGGCGCCCCAGGGTCTGCACCCGGATAAAGCCACGGTTCAGCCAGCGGCACTCGGACTCGAGGCACGGCCCGTCGACCTCGACGCCCCCCGCGCGCAAGATATCCAATCCTCCGCGGTTCACCCTGGGGTTGGGGTCCGCCATGCCCGCCACGACGCGTGCGACCCCCTCCTCGACGAGGCGGGGCGCACAGGGCGGCGTCCTGCCGAAATGGCTGCAGGGCTCCAGGTTGACGTAGACCGCGGCACCGCGGGCCGTCCCACCCCGGCGGGCGAGGTCCGCGAGCGCGGCGACCTCCGCATGCCCTAAGCCGCAACGGGCATGATACCCCTCCCCGATCACCTGGCCGTCGCGGACGATCACGCAGCCCACCATCGGGTTGGGCGAGGCGGCTCCCTGTCCCCGGGAGGCCAGAGAGAGCGCGCGGTTCATGTAATATTCGTCTATTTTACGAACGGACACGATTTTGTCCATCTCCCTGTTTCATGATCCTACTATTTTTATTATACCTCGGAGGGTGTCCAGGAGGAAATTTTTCCGGGTATGGTGTATGATTTACCTCTGTTGTGTTCCGTATTTTCGACATTGTCGGCGTTTGAAAAGATTTGAAAGGACGGGGTGAGCCTCCATGAACCGGAACGACTCGGGACGGAATCATACCGAAAGCCCCCTGTGGTGGATCGTTTTCCTCTTCGTCTGCATCCTGCTTCTGCTGCCCGGCCGTGCTCCCGCCCTTGCCGCCAGCGCAGCCGAGGACCTTCTGAGGTTGGCTGGAAAGCTGTCCCCCGGCATGACCGCAAAGGACGCCGAGGACCTTCTGGGGCCTCCGGCAGAGACGGCCCCGGTCGGAGGAGGAACCGACCTCCTCCGCAGCTCCTGGCTGCACGGGGAGATGGGCATCGAAATTTATCTGGTGAAGGACGCGGTCTACAGGGTCGACCTCTCCCGCCGCTTCGAACGCAACATCGACCTGCTGCGCGCCATGGACGATCTGACGCGGCAGGGGCAGCGGAAGTACGGCTCCATGCCCCGTTTCGATACGGGCAGGAATGAATATTACTGGATAGCCAAGGGGCACCGTTTTTCCTTCTCCCGATACACATCCGGTACGATACGAGTGTGCCTCAGCGGCGAATAGAACGATAAACGAACGATAAGAAAGAGGAAAAAGCTCCGTTTTCCACCTTTCCTTTTCATGGCAGGAGGTTTTTTTTTGAGTTTCCTTAGCTTCTTGAGAGCGGCGAAGCATCGTACGGCGGGAATTTTACCGACATTCCTCCTTTTGGCGTTTTGGGCGGGCTTCGCCTCCCTCGATGGCGCCGCGGAGGCCAAAACCGTCCAGCACATCGGCAGGCGGGATTACGACGTGGTCGTCGCGGGAGGGGGCATCGGAGGCATCTCGGCCGCCATCCAGGCGGCACGGCTCGGGGCCAGCGTTCTCGTCGTGGAGCCGAGCGATTGGATCGGCGGTCAGGCGACGGCCGCGGGGGTCTCGACGATGGACGACCTCAGCCGCCTTCGCAGCGGGCTTTACCTTGAACTTCTGTCCAAGATCCAGGGTTATTACGAGCCCATGGGCAAGTCCACGGGCACGTGCTACTGGGACGCCCGCAGCGTCGCCTTCGAGCCCCACGTTGGGCAGCGCATGCTCTACGAGCTGGTCGACGACGCCCGTGCCGGGGGAAAGAACACCCTGGACATCCTCCTCTCCTCGGAGGTCGCTGAAGTGTCACGGGAGAGGAATACGGTCCGGGGAGTGACGGTGAGGAACGCCGGAGGCATAAGGAAAATCGCCTGCTGCGTTCTCATCGACGCGACGGAGTACGGCGACATCCTGCCCCTGGCCCATGCCGAGTACCGCGCCGGTAACTCCGTCTCTCCCTTCGTCGATCCCAACGCCATGATCCAGGACATCACGTGGGTCGCCGTCGTCCAGAAATACCCCGGGGGTATTCCGGACCACCTGCGCGCGCTCACGCCCCTGCCCGGGTACGAGCTGGCGCGGCGCAACTACGAGAGCTACGTTACGCGGGACGGCATGGACTTCAAGGGCGTCTACCCCGTGAAGCTCCCCGTCAACGTCATCAGCCACAACGCCTACCGCGGCCTTCCCGACTCCTCCAACTACTGGGGGTACGACGCGAACCGCGAGAACTGGCCCCATATATCGAAGTGCGGCGTCAACTGGGGCAATGACTATCCGGGAAAGTACGGCTGGGAGGGGAAACGCGGACTGCCTACGGGCTACCTCGAGAACCTGGACCTTCGCAGGAAGGTGGAGCGGGACGCCCTGATCAAGACCCTTCACTACATCTATTACATGCAGAACGAGCTGGGGGAGAACTGGTCGGTCGCCGACGACGAGTACCGCCATCCCGTCCTGCCCAGGGCAGCCGAGGGGCTCCCGGACGAATGGCTGGAGATCGTCCGGCGGATGCCGGCCATCCCCTACGTTCGGGAATCGCGGCGCATCGTCGGGAACTACACCCTGACCTCCTCGGAGCTGCTGAAAAACTCCCTGAGCTACCGCGACGGACAGACCAGCCACGAGTTCCCCGACGCCATCGCGATCGGAGGTTATATCCTGGACCTGCACGGCGCGGACACCGATGCGGATATGGAGTGGAAGTTCGACGAGAAGGCGGCCACGGTCCAGGTCAACCGCCCCCGCGGGCCGTTCCAGGTCCCCCTGCGCGCTCTCATCCCCCGAGACATCGACGGGCTCCTTGCGGCCGAGAAGAACCTCTCCATGACGCGCCTCGCCGCCGGGGCCCTGCGCCTCCAGCCTATCTGCATGATGACCGGCCAGGCCGCGGGAGCCCTTGCGGCCCTCTCCGTCCGCGAGGGCGTCCGGCTCCGTGACCTGCCCGCCGTTCGGGTCCAGCGCACCCTGCTGGAGGCCGGTGTCACCCTGTCCCTCTGTAGGTACTTGGACGTCCCCCCTGACCACCCCTGCTACAACGCCGTGCAGATAGCCAGTACCCACGGCCTGATCGCCCCAATAGAACCACCCCACGCTCCGTCCTACGACATCAGCGACCTCGACGATCCCGTCCTGGCCATGGCCGTCATCAAGGGACGCGACAAGGGGACCTTCGGCATCGATGAAATCCTCACCTGGGCGGAGGCGGTCTCCATGATGGAAAGGGCCCGCAAGGCGTCCGGGACATCGCTCGGACTCGTCCCTGAGCTCGGGGAGAAGCCCGACGCCTTCGTGAACCGGGGGAGGTTCGCCAAGGCCCTCTGCGATACCTTCGGCTTCTCCGATCTCGAAGCCTTCCCCGAGGTCAAGGAAAAGGGGGCGTTCTTCTCCTTCTCCGAGCATCCCAACGCTCCGGCCGTGGACGCCCTGTCGCCGCTCGGCATCCTGGACCTCTACAAATCGGAGCGGGAGTTTCATTTCGGCCGACCCGTGACCCGGGGCGAGGCCGTGGAGATGCTCATGAAGGCCATGACGGCCGCGAAGCTGCCCTGAACGCGCATCCATACTCCATACTCCAAATTCCAAGTTGTTTGTTATGCGGGGGCTCCATGCCGGGGCCCCCGTTTTTTTATACGCGGCCCCGGTCTGCTATAATAACGACGTATTAGGTCGCGACGATTACAGTAGATTCGATATCGGAATGACGGAGGGGACCGTGATGGGCCATGACCTGCAGAGCCGCCTGAGCATCCTGACGGAGGGAGCGAAATACGACGTCTCCTGCGCATCCAGCGGGTCGAACCGCGGCGGAAGGGGCGGGCTGGGCCATGCCTGTCCTGCGGGCGTCTGTCACACGTGGTCCGACGACGGGCGCTGTGTATCCCTGCTGAAGCTGCTGCTCACCAACGACTGCATCTACGACTGCGCCTACTGCATCAACCGCCGCAGCAACGACGTGCCGCGCGCCTCCTTCACGCCGCGGGAGGTCGCGGAGATCACGGCCGCCTTCTACAGGCGCAACTACATCGAGGGGCTCTTCCTCAGCTCCGCGGTGCGGCGCAGCCCCGACGACACCATGTTCGACCTCATCCGAACGGTCGCGCTGCTGCGGCACGAGTTCCGCTTCGGCGGCTACGTCCACGCCAAGGTCATCCCCGGGGCCTCCCACGAGCTGGTCGAGGTTCTGGGGCGCCTGGCCGACCGCGTGAGCGTCAACGTCGAGCTCCCCACGGAGCGCAGCCTGGGGCTTTGGGCTCCCCAGAAGAGCGCCCGGTCCATCTTTACCCCCATGAAGTACATCAGCGGAAGAATCGAGGAGCGAACCTCGGAACGCCGTCCGGCCAGAAAAGCTCCATCCTTCGCCCCGGCCGGTCAGAGCACTCAGATGATCGTCGGGGCCACCCCCGAGCCCGACCTGACCCTTCTGCGCCTTTCGGAGGGGCTTTACGGCCGCATGGGGCTGAAACGCGTCTATTACTCCGCCTACGTCCCCGTCAACGACAACCCCACCCTGCCGGCCCCGAACGCCGCACCTCCCCTGCTGCGCGAACATCGTCTCTATCAGGCGGACTGGCTCCTGCGTTTCTATGGATTCCGCGCGGACGAGATCGTGGACGAGGGGCACCCGAACCTCGAGGAACGGCTGGACCCCAAGAGTGCCTGGGCCCTGCGCCACATGGACCTCTTTCCCGTGGACCCCAACCGGGCGGAGTACGAGACGCTCCTGCGGGTCCCCGGCATCGGGGTGACCTCCGCCAGGCGCATCCTGACGGCACGGCGCACGAGGCGGCTCGACCGGGACAACCTCAGGCGTCTGGGCGTCATGATGAAGCGGGCCCAGCACTTTTTGCGGTTCGAAGAGAGGTCGGCCGCACCGGGATACGTCTCGTCCCTGGAGGGGCTGCGGACGATCCTGGAGGGAGGACGTTTCTCCCCCCAGCTCTGGCTGCCGTTCCCGGAAGCCATTCCCTCCCCGCAGGAGTCCCAGCAGGAGGGACGATGATCTACGTCTACGATGGGACCTGGAACGGGATGATGACGCTCGTACACAGGACGGCCCGGGACGGTATCCTCCCCGACGATATTCTGCGTTCTTCCCCGAATGGGGCGAGCGGCGTGCTGCTGGAGAGCACGGAGGTGAGAAGCGACCCATCCCTGGCGGAGGCGACCGCCGCAGTGTTGGAGAATCGCCTGGGCCGCCGATGGCTGTCCGAAGCCTGTCTCGCCCTGATGTCGGAGCAGGAGGGGATCGACCTCGCGGTGTGGCGCTGCCTCTTTCGTCTTTGGAAGGAGGGGGTCGGGGCCGCAGCGGACTTGGCGGACCCGTGCCTGGGGGCCGTCCTCCATTCCGCGAGACGCTCTTTCCGGGAGCTTCACCGCTGGATGGGGCTCACCCGCTTTCGGGATGTGGGGGGGATCTATTACGCCCCCTTCGCTCCGGACTGCGACGTGCTGCCCCTCCTCGCCGAACACTTCCGCAGGAGGCTGCCCGCCCGCTGGGTGCTCCACGACACCCGTAGGGGACGGGCGGCCCTGCACGAGTCGGGACGCTGGTTTCTGACGGACGCGGCGCTCCCGGCCCATCTGAGGATCACCTGTGAGGAGGAGGTCTGCCAGGCGCTTTGGCAGGAGTTCTTCCGCAGCACCGCGGTGAGGGAACGGATATCCGCAAAGCGCCAGTCGAAATTCCTGCCCCGGAAGACCTGGGCATACCTCATCGAAAAGCCGGGGTCGGAGCCTCAAACACGGCCCCAATGAGGCCTTTTCCAACTTTTTCAATCTATTCCTTCAATTTTGTTCTTTCAATCTACCTGTCGCGCTTGACCTGATAATTCAGCAGCCCCCATCTTAAAAACACAACCTGCACCGCAAGATGCCATCCTCCCGCTCCATGAACACCGATACGGAGATATTTCATTTGACGGCGAAAAAAATAAGCGTATAATTTAAGTAAACAGGTTCCTATTTACTTCTAAAGACCTGTTGACTTTGACAAAAACGAGGGGGAATTGCGATGTTCTGTTACCAGTGTGAGCAGACTGCCAAGGGGACAGGCTGCACCGTGATGGGGGTGTGCGGCAAGTCCGCGGAGGTTTCGGACCTTCAGGACCTTTTGATCCACGCAGCAAAGGGAATTGCGATGTACGCGCACCGTGCGCGCGGACTCGGGGCGGTCGACGGGGAGATCGACCGCTTCGTGGTCGAGGCGCTTTTCACGACGGTGACCAACGTCAACTTCGACAACATCCGCATGGCCGAGATGATCGCCCAGGCAGGGGTCGTCCGGGGCAAGGCGAGGAAGCTCTACGAGGACGCCTGCGCCCGCGCGGGCAGGACCGCCGAGCCCCTCTCCGGCCCTGCTGCGGACCCGCTCCCCGAGAGCATGGCCGACATGGCGATAGCGGGCGGGCAGTACACGCCTCGGAGCTGGGCCGAGAAACGCGGCGATGTCGTCCAGGGCCTTTACGACCTGATCCTGCTCGGACTGAAGGGCAGCGCGGCGTACACGCACCACGCCTTCGTCCTGGGTTATGAGGACGAGGACATATACGGGTTCTTCCACGAGAAGCTGGACGCCCTGAGCCGCGAGGTCATGACCGTCGAGGAGCTGACGACCCATGCGATGGACGCCGGCAGGTGGAACGTCGAGGTCATGAACCTCCTGGACAGGGCAAACACCGAGGTCTACGGGCATCCGGAGCCGACGCCGGTCCGCATCCATCCGCTGAAGGGCAAGGCCATCCTGGTTTCGGGACACGACCTGCGCGACCTGGACCTGCTGCTCCAGCAGACGGAGGGCAAGGGCATCAACATCTATACCCACGGCGAGATGCTGCCCTGCCACGGCTACCCGCGCCTCAAGAAGTATCCGCACCTGGCCGGAAACTACGGTGGGGCCTGGCAGGATCAGCAGAAGGAATTCGCGGCCTTCCCCGGCGCCATCCTGATGACCACCAACTGCATCCAGAGGCCCACGAACTACACGGACCGCATCTTCACC
>CAJPSE010000077.1 GCA_905373185.1 uncultured Fretibacterium sp. | reverse complement strand
GTGCGCGGGAGGGCCGGTCTTCTTTGCCGTAGGGAGCCTTTGGGCTTCCCGTCGGATTCATTTTGAGGGGGGTTATCTTTTCATGAAGCGTAACTGGAAAACGATGGACGGAAACGAGGCGGTCGCTCACGTCGCCTATGCGTTCTCCGAGATGGCGACGATCTACCCGATCACGCCCTCGTCGCCCATGCCGGAGCACATCGACGAGTGGGCGGCCCACGGCCGCAAGAACATCTTCGGCAAGACCGTCAAGGTGACGGAGATGCAGTCCGAGGGCGGCGCGGCCGGCGCGATCCACGGCGCGCTCTCCGCCGGCGCCCTGGCCAGCACCTTCACGGCGTCCCAGGGGCTCCTCCTGATGCTGCCGAACATGTTCAAGATCGCGGGAGAGCTCCTGCCGGGAGTGTTCCACGTCTCCGCCCGTGCCCTGGCGACCCACGCGCTCTCCATCTTCGGGGACCACAGCGATGTCATGACCTGCCGCATGACGGGCTTCACGATGCTGGCCGCCGGCAGCGTGCAGGAGGCGGCGGACCTGGCCGCGGTGGCCCACCTGACGGCCATCGAGACGAGCGTGCCCGTGCTGAACTTCTTCGACGGCTTCCGCACGTCCCACGAGATCCAGAAGATCGACGTCTACGACTACGCGGACCTGGCGAAGCTGGTGGACTACGACGCCATCGAGGCGTTCCGCGAGCGCGCCATGCGCCCGGAGAACCCCTTCGTCAAGGGCACGGCCCAGAACCCGGACATCTTCTTCCAGGCCAAGGAGGCGTCGCAGCCCTACTTCGACCGCGTGCCCGACGTGGTGGCGGAGTACATGCGCCAGGTGTCGAAGCTCCACGGCCGGGAGTACTACCCGTTCCAGTACTACGGCGCGCCGGACGCGGAGCGCGTCGTCGTCGCCATCGGCTCCGTCTGCCAGGCGACGGAGGAGGTCGTGGACTGGATGAACGCCAGGGGCGAGAAGGTGGGCCTCATCGAGGTGCACCTCTACCGCCCGTTCTCCCCGAAGTACTTCTTCCGGGCGCTCCCCTCCACGGTCAAGGCCATCGCCGTGCTGGACCGCTGCAAGGAGACGGGCGCCCTGGGCGGCCCTCTCTACGAGGACGTCCGTTCCATGTTCTTCGACTACGGCCCCAACGCCCCGAAGGTCGTGGGCGGCCGCTACGGCCTGGGCTCCAAGGACACGACGCCGAGCTGCATCAAGACGGTGTTCGACAACCTGAAGCTCTACGAGCCCCGCAACGACTTCACCATCGGCATCGTGGACGACGTGAACGACAGCTCCCTGCCGATGCAGGACCACATCGACACCGCGGCGGAGGGCACGGTCTGCTGCAAGTTCTGGGGCCTCGGCTCCGACGGCACGGTGGGCGCCAACAAGAACTCCATCAAGATCATCGGCGACCACACCGACATGTACGCGCAGGGCTACTTCGACTACGACTCCAAGAAGTCGGGCGGCATCACGGTGTCCCACCTGCGCTTCGGCAAGTCCCCCATCAAGTCCACCTACCTCATCGACTCCGCGGACTTCATCGCCTGCCACAAGCAGGAGTACGTCAACCAGTACGACCTGACGGCCGGCCTGAAGAAGGGCGGCACGTTCCTCCTCAACACGCAGTGGACGACCCCGGAGGCCCTCGAGGAGCACCTGCCCTCCGACCTGAAGCGCAAGCTGGCGAACCTGGGCGCGAAGTTCTACGTCATCAACGCCGTGGACGAGGCCCAGAAGATCGGCCTGGGCAACCGCACGAACTCCATCATGCAGGCCGCGTTCTTCAAGCTGGCGAACGTCATCCCCATCGACGACGCGGTGCAGTACATGAAGCAGGCCATCGTCGATACCTACGGCCGCAAGGGCGAGAAGGTCGTCAAGATGAACCACGACGCCGTGGACGCGGGCCTGAAGAGCCTCATCGAGATCAATATCCCGGAGGGCTGGAGCGCCGCGCCGGACCAGGTCGTGCAGAAGCGCGGTGTGCCGGACGAGATCCCGGAGTTCGTGATCGGGCAATGCCAGGTGATCAACGCCCAGAAGGGCAACGATCTGCCCGCCAGCGCCTTCACGGGCGAGTACGTGGACGGCCGCTTCCCCTCCGGCACCGCAGCCTACGAGAAGCGGGGCGTGGCGGTCAACGTGCCGGAGTGGAACGGCGAGAAGTGCATCCAGTGCAACCAGTGCTCCATGGTCTGTCCCCACGCGGCCATCCGGCCGTTCCTCCTGGACGCCGCCGAGCAGGAGGCCGCGCCGAAGGACTTCGGCGCCGTCGACCCCAAGGCCAAGGCGCTCAAGGAGGCGGGCTACCGGTACAAGATCCAGGTGGACACCCTGGACTGCCTGGGCTGCGGCAACTGCGCGGACATCTGCCCGGTGAAGGCCCTCGAGATGAAGCCCACGGCCTCTCAGGAGGGGGAGATCGACAACTGGACCTACGCCGTCGAGGGCGTGGCGGACAAGGACAAGGTCGTCGACAAGTTCACCGTCCAGGGCAGCCAGTTCCAGCGCCCGCTCCTGGAGTTCAGCGGCGCCTGCGCCGGCTGCGGCGAGACGCCCTACGCCAAGCTGATCACCCAGCTCTTCGGCGACCGCATGATCATCGCCAACGCCACGGGCTGCTCCTCCATCTGGGGCGGCTCCGCGCCCAACATGCCCTACACGGTCAACGCCGAGGGCCGCGGCCCGGCCTGGGCGAACTCGCTGTTCGAGGACAACGCCGAGTACGGGTACGGCATGAAGCTCTCCGTCAACGTCAAGACGAACTACCTGGTGGAGGCTGTGACGAGCCTGATCAAGATGGAGTGCGTCCCGGAGGAGTACAAGAAGGTCCTTCAGGAGTGGCTGGACACGTACCTGGACGGCGAGAAGTCCAAGGCGTCCGCGGCGAAGGTGGAGGAGCTCCTGGACGAGGTGTTCTGCTGCTGCGGCGGTCACGAGCACGAGCACGCGGACCTCGGCGACGAGGCCATGGCGGAGTTCTCGAAGATCGCGGAGTACCACGATTACCTGGTGAAGAAGTCCGTCTGGATCTTCGGCGGCGACGGCTGGGGCTACGACATCGGCTACGGCGGCCTGGATCACGTCCTGGGCAGCGGAGAGGACATCAACGTCCTCGTGCTGGACACCGAGGTCTACTCCAACACGGGCGGTCAGGCCTCCAAGTCCACGCCCACCGCGGCGATCGCGCAGTTCGCTGCGAGCGGCAAGCGCGTGCGCAAAAAGGACCGGGGCCGCAGGGCCATGACCTACGGACACGTGTACGTGGCGCAGGTGGCCATGGGCGCCGACAAGAACCAGCTGCTCAAGGCGCTGAAGGAGGCCGAAGCCCACAAGGGGCCCTCCCTGATCATCGCCTATGCCCCCTGCATCAACCACGGCATCAAGGCGGGCATGGGCAAGACCCAGGCTCAGTCCAAGAACGCCGTCGAGGCGGGCTACTGGCACCTGTACCGCTGCAATCCGAGCCTTGCCGCGGAGGGTAAGAACCCCTTCATCCTGGACTCCAAGGCGCCGACGAAGGACTACAAGGAGTTCCTGATGAGCGAGGTGCGCTACGCCTCCCTGAAGCTGGGCTTCCCGGACATCGCGGACAAGCTCTTCGAGCAGGCCGCGCAGGAGGCGCGCGAGCGCTACGAGACCTACAAGGCGATGGCGGAGATGGGCCCGGTGCCCGTCAAGGCGTAAACATCCGCCGGCTGAATACAGGCGACCAGGCGGGTCCGGGGGGTCGCCCCGGACCCGCCTCTTTGGCTTTGCCCGCGCGGCGCGGTCGCTTCAGGGGCTTTCGCGCCACGACCGTCCGATGGTCTCCGATGGTCTATAATACAGGGGATGGAACGTCCGGTTCCGTAAATCTTTGAGGGGGTCGTCGATCATGAGGGCGTCTTTTAAATCGTGGCTTTGTGCGCTCGCGCTGTTGTGCTTCGCGTGGGAGGGCGCGGCTGCCGCGTCGGATTTCGAGTTCAGGGGCGGGATCGAGCCGAAGGACCCGACGTCGCGCCTCCTGGCCTTTTACGTCAACCGCTTCACGCCGGAGGAGCTCACGCTTACCATCGATGGAGAGCCGGACGCCTCGGGTCGCTACCGGGACCTGTACATGGACCTGACGGGCGTCATGATCGAGGGCGTGAGGCTGGACAAGCTGACGTTCCGTATGCTGGACGTGCAGTTCAACGCGCCGGAGAATTGGGCGTCGGGCGACGTGGAGTGCAGGAGCGCGCTCCGAATCTACGCCTATGGGCGCATCCTCCAGGACGACATCAACCGCAGCCTGGAGGCCAGGACCTTCGGCGAGGACGACCACTGGCGCCATGTCGCCATGACCATCGCGCCGGAGGGGCTGAAGGGCCGGGGCTATTACATGGCGAAGGTGCTCTTCGTCACGCTGGACATTCTGATCGAGATCGACAGCGGACTCAAGATCGTGGGGAACAAGGAGCTGTGGCTGAAGGACCCGCAGGTGAAGATCAATCGCCTCGACCTGCCGGACTACATCACGAATCAGGCCCTGTCCCAGATTCAGCCCCTGCTGGACCTCAACCGCTTCCCCCTGCCGATGAGCCTGCACAAGGTCGAATTGGAGGAGGGCCGCGCCATCCTCTCCACCCGCGTGCTGCCGGAGCCGATGGAGCGCGGCGTCACCTATCACTACACCGCGCGGTAGGCGTCGATGAACAGCATCGACCGCAAGCGCTGCCTCTGGGTCGTCGTCTCGGCGCTCGCTCAGGGCCTCCTGCTGGGGGCGTATTCCATCACCCGAAGCGGCCCCTTCCTCTGCGTTCCGCTGACGCTGGTGGTCATCGTCCCCTTCGTCTTCTGGCTGGCGCAGGAGCACTGGGGCAGGCGGCTTCGGCGCTTCCTGATGGGGTTGTCCCTGGTGCTCGCCGTCTTCTACGCCTATCGGCTGTGGTCCGTCTGGCCGGTGAACGACGGCTTTTTCCTCGTCCCGTCTCAGAGGATGGACGTGATCCGGGCCTGCATGGCCGTCTTCCTGCTGATCCCCTTCTTTCAGTGCCGCATCGCCACGTGGAGCTGGAGAATGCCCTACTCGGAGATCTTCTTTCAGCTGTGTCGCAACCTGTTCCTGCTCTTTCAGGCCGTCATCGTCATGGCCGTCTTCTGGGGGCTGCTGCTGACGGCCAGCCTGCTCTTCGACATCGTGGGGCTGAACTTCGTCCCCTACGTCCTGTTCCACCCCATGGTGGCCGTCCCCCTCTCCACGCTCACGATCGCCGTCTCCATATTCGTCGCGCTGAAGCACCCCGGCATCGACTCCCTGGGGCGGTGGATCCTCTCCATCCTGGCCTGGCTCCTGCCCCCCTTCTCCCTGCTCTCCGTCGTGTTTGTCGCCTGCCTGCCCTATTCGGGGCTGCGGACGCTGTGGAGCACGGGGCAGGCCAGCTCCCTCATCCTGCTCCTGGAACTGGGGACGATCCTGCTGGCGAACGCCGCCTGGCTGGACGGAACGCGGAGCCCCTTCACCGGCAAGGCCGTCAACGCGCTGTCGCAGATATCGCTCCTGTGCCTCCCCTTCTACACGGTGATCTGCCTCTACTCTCTGGGGCTTCGGGTGGAGCAGTACGGCCTCTCGGTGGACCGGATCCAGGCGGCGTTCCTGGCGGTGGTGACGGGGATATGGGGCGTCGGCTACGCGGGGGCCGTCCTGATGCGCCAGTGGCCCTCCGCCATCGGACGGGTCAACGTCGCGGCGGCCCTGATGATGACGCTTCTCGTCGCGGCCATGAACTCCCCCCTGCTGGACCCCTACCGGCTGGCGGCGAACAACCAGGCCGACCGGCTCCTGGGCGGACGCATCGCCCCGGAGGACTTCGATTATCTCTACATGCGCTTCAGCCTGGGGCGGTACGGCAATTACGCGCTGGAACGCCTCAGGGAGAGCCGCGGGCCGCGGGCCGACTCGATCCGGAAGCGGATCGTCGCCGCGATGGCCGTGGACCCGGAGGAGTACCTGCGGGACCTGGAGAGCAGCGTCGCCCCCGCGTCGCAGCGGCGCGAGATCCTCAACAACGCGAGGGTCTACCCGCAGGGGCGCAGCCTCTCAAAGCCGCTGAAGGATTGTCTGGTCCAGATTTGGGAAGATGAGGAATCCATGCTGCGGAGCGTCCGGCACAGCACGGAGGTCGCCTTCGTGTTTCAGAGGGTGACGGACGACCCGGAGGGTGCGGGGGAGGACCTGTTGATGATCCTCAAGGGGATCGGGGTCGTCCTGAAGGTCAGGCAGAACGACGTGCGGCCGGTGGGGTTCTTTCAGGGGGAGGACGTCTCGCCCAGGGCCCTGGCCTCCGCAGACGTCAAGGCCCTGGAGGCCAGGTTCCGCGACGTCGAGTTCGGCGGGGTTCGGCACCAGGTCCTGCCCCTGAGGTGAGGAAGGACGCCTTGAAAAAGGGCGCGGAGCTGCGCCGTCGGGCGCTACCGCTCCGCGTCCTTTCGATACCGCGCGTAGAGCATCACGAGCTTGAACTGCTGTTCCATGGTGACGTCCGTGAACTCCAGGCCCGTGGTGAAGAGGCCGCCCTCCCGGTCGTAGACCATGAGGAAGTGCCCGCTCAGGACGAGGTCCTCCTCGACGTCCTTGAACTTGAGGCGGACGTCTTGCCATTCGACATCGCTTTCCTTCAGGACTCCCGCCGCCTGATGCGGGCTGAAGCGGAGCCGGACGCCGGTGACGCTCAGGTCCAGCACCTCGGCGGCGAACCAGACGTCCCCCAGAAGGGGCAGCTGAAACTCCGCGGAAGATTGATATCTCACTCTCGTGCAGCGACGTTTTTCCCTGTCGGCCATGTTCTGCTCCAACGAATACCCCTCCACAAAACGCACCCCTCCATTTGGTTGCGCGTGATGCATACCCCACTAGCATATCACGTTTGAAGGAAATTGTGCGTTAAAAGGGGTAAGATTTTAAGACTTGGCGTTTATTTTTGCAAGGAGGTCTTATGACGTGAAAATTGCCCTTTTTGAGAGGGGACGCTGGACGTCCCTCCTGGCTCTGTCCCTGCTGTGCGCGCTCCTGGTGGGCGCGCCCGTCGGCGCCCTGGCGGCGGACTGGCGGAGGCTCTGCGAGTTCGGAACGCCTGTGGAGGTCGAAGAGGTGCTCCGGACGAGCTCTGCGGACGAGCTTTTGCCCGGCGGCAGCCGCCCGCTGCACGTCGCCGCCGAGTACGCCCGGACCCCGGAGGTCGTCCGGTTGCTGTTGAAACACGGCGCGTCCCTCACCTCGGTGGGGTTGGAGGGGTTGACCCCGCTGATGCTGGCCGCGGCGTACAACCCCAACCCTGCCGTGGCGGAGGCGCTCCTGGCGGCAGGCGCGTCGACGGACGTCCGGGACGAGAAGGGCAGGACGCCCCTGCACCTGGCTGTGGCGACGAACGGCTCCCCTCAAGTCGCCGCGGCGCTCCTGAGGGCGGGGGCCTCGGCCAGGGTCCGGG
>CAJPSE010000076.1 GCA_905373185.1 uncultured Fretibacterium sp. | reverse complement strand
CCCGCAGGAGGCGCAGCCCCTCCCGCTCCTCGTCCAGGTCGCGCTGCGCCTGCACGCGCCGTCCGTCCTGGGAGCCGAAGAGGTTGGCCCCGCCACGGCCCGGCCGGCACGGGGCACTCCCGGGCCCCAGGGGGCGCACGACGGCGTCAACGTCCAGGCCGTCCTGCGCGGGCTGAATCTGGACGCAGAGCCTGCCGTCGGCCTTCACCGTCTGGGCGTCCGTCTCCAGCCCCTCGAGGTCGGAGTGGATCGTCACGACGGAGGCCAGGCTGCCCAGGGTCCTCAGCAGCGCGTCCCGGGCCGTCTTGGGGAGCTTCAGCCCGGACCGGCCCACTATTTGCGCCATGCGGAGGTGACGGTCCTCGAAGCGCGTCACCCGCAGCCGGTTGGGCCCATCCGGGGAGAAGGCGAAGGACATCGGCGCGTCCGGGTCGGGGAAGGGGGAGACGCTCAGCTCGTACCCCTCCCCGGCGTCCCGCACCGAGAGGCGTGGCTCGTCCTGGAACACCTCGACCCGCTCCCCCGTGCCGGCTCGGACCAGGAGCGGGTGTCCGGCCAGGGCGAAGACCGCCTGGGGCACGTCCAGGAAGTATTCGGTGCCGTAGAAGTCGCGCGACTCGCGGATCGCCGACGTGACGCGGTGGTCCTGGTCCGTCAGGCTCAGGACCGTGTCCGCCTTGCGGTAAAGGCGCCTCAGGGCGACGTGCCGGCCCTTGCTCCAGCCCCTCTTCTGGAGCGTCTGCTCCACGGGCGTCACGGTCAGGGCACAGACCCTGCCCCTGGAGACGTTCCAATCGATCTCCCAGACCAGGCGCCTGTTCGAGCTCGTCCGGGCACGCTCGGGCGAGCCGCCGATCCCCTGCAGCTCGGAGAGGGAGCGCTCCCATTCGTCCCTCTTCTCGAGAAGCGCTCCCAGCGGATAGGGCAGCCCGGGCCGTTCACCCTTTCCCCCGTAGATCTCCAGCAGTTCCCGCCTGAAGTAGTCCAGCCCCAGGTCGCCCAGGAGGCCGGCCACCGCCCCCGCGGTCTCGGCCAAGGCGCGGTCGTCCTCCACGGGAAGGGTCCAGTGGGAGAAGAGCAGGGCGAAGAACGATATAGGGCTCCAGGCGTGCCCCGGATTCTCGACGTACGGCGTGTCCAGGAGCGAGTTATCGTACTCGTCGGTCCCCTCCCTGCCGAGGGACAGGGCCCTCCACAGCAGGGACAGGATCACCTCCACGCCGCCCTCGGACCATTCGTAGGCCTTTTTGACATAGGCGGCGACCTTCTTCCGTGCCTCCCCCGCCTTGAAGAGGAGCACCGGATAGAGGATGGACGGCCAGGACACGAAGGCGGCCAAACGCTTGCCCGTGAGCCCGCGGAGCACCTTCAGGCCGGCCTCGTAGATGGCAACCGCCTCCGCCTCGTCGCCGCGCTCGGTGAAGGCGATGAAGGCCCTGAGGGCGTAGGCGTCGGGGTCCTCCTGACCCGAGAGCGCGGCCTGGGCCTCCTCCGCCCTCCCGTGCATGAACAGGCGCTCGGCGAAGCGGAACCTCATCCTCGGGGGGATCTCCCTCCCCCGGCAGTAGGCGAAGAAGGCGTCCGCCACCCTGCGGTAGACCTCCGGTTCCCCCATCGTATTGCGGAGGAGCCCGAAAAACACGTGCTCGCCGACCGCAGGCTCCAGCCCCATCAGAAAGTTCGTGTCCAGCGGGTTCGCCACGATGTCCGTCAGGGGGTTGCAGGGGTGGTCCGGCCCGTAGCAATCCCCCATGCCCCCGTATTTTCGACCTGCGAAGCTTTGATAGCGTTCGACATCGCCCTCGTAGACGGCGTTCCGGTAGGAGCGGTAAAGGCGGGACAGGGAGGGCATGTGGGAATGGCCGGCCTCCTCGCGGGAAAAGCCCATCGTCTCGTCGATGGCCCGATCGAAGGTCCGGAACTCCCCGAGGGCCAGGGCCTCCCGGGCGAGGGGCTCGGCCAGCAGGCGGTCGAGGTACCAGTACACCGTGTTCCGAACCGGTATGGTATCGGTCAGCCCCGCGTCCCGCCAACGCTCCAGGAAGGGGAGGATGGAGACTTTGACGCCCCACTGAATCCCCAGGGGCGTGTAAATGGCGGACGCGTTGAGGCACTTCATCAGATTGCTCACAGCAATGGGGACGTAGAGCACGGCCAGAAAGCGGCAGAGCTTCCGTTCCAGGTCCGGAAGGGCCCTGTAGGCCGCCAGCAGCCGGGAGCGTCTTTCCTCGTCGAACACGCGCAACACCCTTTGTCTGAAAAGTCTCGCGGCGTTTCCGCCGCCTTCGGTCTTTTATTTATTATAGAGGATAGCGTGCCGGCCGTGAAAAGCGGATATCGGCGGATATGAAAGGCCCATCCATCTCGAGGAAGAAGGGCTCGGTGGAGAAGGGCTCGGTGGAGAAGGGCTCGGTGGAAAGGAGAAGGCATAAGACCGACTTCGGTTGATACGCAAAACCTTCGATCTAGCTGCCTTTGTCGATCTTAGGGAAGCGCTGATTAAAACAAAAACACATATTTAGTCCCCCGGGCAAGGGACCCAGGCCACCTTCCTGCAGCCCTCCTGTGGGACCTCGGCTCCCTATATCCAGGGTGCTACCGAGTGGGCGGCCTCCAGGAGCACCCAGCTTCTTCCTTGTGTCATAAGTACGATAAAATAGAAGATAGGAGAGGCGCTCAGAACATAGAGCGAAGCTGTTTGGGGCATCCCCCCGAAAGGGGGTGATAGCGTGGAGAGAATAACAAAGCTCGTAAGAGCGCTAGCAACACTCTTACGAGCCCTCGCCGAACTTCTTCGGCTTTTCAAAGCGTAATCCCTCACGTCAGGGCGTAAGTCCGAGGTGGGGAAATCGGCCCCGCTTCGGCAGCCCAGGAAACAACCCCGTCCAACCTCTCCTGGGCGGGACTTCTTGGTTATTATATCATTTATCGTTTACGGCCGAAAAACACAAAATTGCGGTGTCTTTATTGATCTTTTCGGCAAAACTTTCCTTGCTTTTGGCAATATCACAGGCTGCATAGGCGGCCTTGAGGATATGGGTCTTTCCGGTCCCGTTTTCCCCGATAAAAACATTGATCCCTGGGGAGAACCTGATATCCAACTTTTCAAAGGCGGTAAACTTATCGAACGTAATCCTCTCCAACATGCCCGCCCCTCCTATCATCAGGCTTTTCTACTCATCAAGCTTATTATATATGTGGGGAGACTGTGGGACCGGAGCGACGGGGACAAATCCCCGGGGATTCGTCTCCGTCACGGTGCACGGTCGGCTCGCTGTCCGAAGAAGCTCCCGTTCCTTATCGCGTATCGTCGCCCGCAAAGGATTCGGGGCCGGCATCCGGGTTCGAGGCGAGGCAGGCCATCCTGCCGACCTCCCGCACATAGACCATCCTGACGTTCGTGCGGTAGACCTCGCTCAGCAGGTCCTCCCGCAGGATCTCGTCCGTGCCGCCCACCCTCAGGGCTCCGGGAGCGGCCATGCGCTGCGCCCATTCCGCCGGTACCGGACCGGAGAGACGCCGTAGCGTCTCTTGAAGGCGCTGCCGAAGTTTCCGCTGTTGGAATAGCCGACGTCGGAGGCAATTTCCAAGACGGATTTATCCGTCTCGAGCAGCAGCGTCGCGGCCAGGCTCAGACACAGGTTCCTGTGGTGGGTGTAAATCGGCTCTCCGAAGATATTTTTGAAGCCCTTCTTCATCGTGGTGGAGTTGACGGACAGCTCATGGGCGAGCTCGGAGATCGACGGAGGGTTGTCTATGCGCTCCATCAGGATCCCCGGAATCATTCTGATCCGCTCCAGCTCGAATGCGTCCCCGCCGCTCCTTTCGTTTTCCTCAGCCGGCAATCCCCTGGCGAGGATCCGCGACAGGACTTCCATCAGCTTGCCCTCGAGGAACAAGCGCCTGGCCCGAGCCGGATAGTCGCAATTCAGCATCTGCAGAAAGGAGCCGGCCATGCACTGCGGCGCACGCAGCAAATGAGGTCCGCGTCCGTACTCTCCGCCCGCTCTGAGCGCTTCTGCCCATAATTTGCCGCCGTCCTCCCCGAGGAGGTCCGACAATATCCTCCCGGGGCCGCCGAAGGCGATGGTCCTGCTCGGCCTCCCGCCGCGAAAGACCATGCTGCCCCTGCAGCCCGACGGCGGCATCAGAAAGAGGTCCCCGGGGGAAACCATCCTGCCGCTGCTCTCGTCCAGGAGGTAGGAGCCGTCTGCGAGGTAGTCCATCCCCAGGGCGCCGCCGCCGAAATCGTAGGGGATGACGATGTCCGCCCTCGGCGAGATCTCGAGGATGTTCAGGCTCGCGCCGTGGAACAGGCTGTGGTTTTCCAGAAGGATCTCCGCAAATGGAGCCGACAGGGAGACAAGCCCATCCTCCGGGCCGTCCGCATCCGAGATGTTTACGGGCCTCCCCGTCTCATGAATTGCCTCGAAAAACTCTATGTGATCCCTGAAGGTGACGCGGCAAGACCGTGCCATCATGACGGGTTTCCATTCATATGGGTTTCCAAATTCATTATGGGCTTCCATTTCCCGACAAGCCGTCCCTCAACAAGCCATCAGACCTTTTGTCAGTCCGCACAAACTGAAATATTATACCATTTCGAGAAAAATTTCCTTTCTCATGACTAAAAATTTCCTCCCGCATAAGCGTTTTCTTGTTTGTGGTGTCATACTGCTTCATTATAGGATTACAGGCAGAGATGCTAAATTATCCATAGGAGGTGCTTCAATTGAAAAACCTTAGCCTGAGAAGCCGGCGCGGGGCGTTGAATATCGTCATGCTCTTCCTTCTGGGTGTCGTGTTGCTGGCGAACGGAGGCTGCGGAGGGAGCGGAAAGAGCGAAAATGCGGCACCGCCCTTTGCGGGAGGGCAGGGGACGCAGGAGGACCCCTACCGGATCGCGACGGCGGAACAGCTCGCGAAGATCAACGGCTACCGGGACAAGGCGTTCATTCTGGTTTCGGACATTGATCTGTCGTCATACGGCAACTGGGACCCGATCGGCACGTTCAACATGGCGAGCGACGACCCTGAAAAAAGTGAGGTCGCCAAATCCTCGCTTGCCTTCGTGGGCCGGTTCGACGGCGACGGGCACACGATCTCGAATCTGACCGTCAACCGCCCCGAGACCGTAGGCGTCGGGCTGTTCGGCTTCGTGATGGGCAATGCCGCTTCCCCGTCCATCCGGAACCTGACCCTCAGCAATGCGGACGTCAAAGGCGCCTGCATGGTTGGGGGCGTCGTCGGGGTGATCAACGGCGGGATAACCGGCATCAAGCTGACCGGCGGGAACAGGGTGGAAGGCTACATGGTCGGCGCCGTTGGCGGCATAGCGGGAATGGGGTACGGCGCCATCGAAAACTGCTCCGCCAACGCCAGCGTAACCTCCAACGGGAAGAACATGCAGGGGCTTGGCCTCATCTGCGGGGGCGGCAAGTGGCTGACCGTCCGCGCCTGCACGGCAGAGGGGAACGTCACGGCAAAGGGATTCGGGGCTTTTTCCGTAGGAGGGCTGGTCGGCTGCATCCAGGAATCGCCGGTCATGGAGAACTGCGCCGTAAAGGCGACCATCGATGCCTCGGACGAAAAGAGCTTCATGGTCGGCGGGTTGACGGGACACGCCGGCAATTACGACAAGAGCAGCCCCACCCTGATCCGGAACTGCTCTGCCGACGTCGACATCACGGTCTCGCCTTCGTCGAAGCGGGTCGGCGGTCTGATCGGCGGAAACCTCTTCTTGTCGGCGTTCCTGGAGGAGCACCCGACCCCCTCGATCTATCGCATCACCGGCTGCGCCACGTCCGGCTCCATCAAGGGAGACGCGAGCCAGGTCGGGAGCATCGCCGGATACGGCTACGACTCCTCCGTCGCGGACTGCACGAGCGCTCTCGTCTGGAGCGGCGGATCGATAAAACAGGTTGGCCTGATGCACGGCGCGGGGGATACGCCCGACCCCATCGGCCTGGATTATTACGCGGGCGAATGAACGATCGTAAAATGAAAAGGTGAGGCCATGCGTGCCTGATCGCACCGGGAGGCCGGCCGTCCGTTGGACGGCCGGCCTCACCCATCGCCGTGCATACCGCCAGGGGCGCTGCGGCGCCATCCGCGTAAGCGCAGGGACCCGCACAAGGATGCCCACGACAGGCCGCGTGGTGTACAATGGGGTGTGCAATGAGATGTACAATGTTAAGAACACGACATTGAGGAGGTATATCCCTTGCTTCTGATAGAAAATCCATCCACCGACCCCTCGTACAACCACGCCCTGGAGGAGTACCTGCTGAAGAACGTCCGGGAGGACGTCTTCATGGTCTGGCAGAACGTGCCGACGATCCTCATCGGCCGCAACCAGGACGCCCGCTGCGAGTACGACGCCGACTACGCCGAGGAAAAGGGCATCCGGGTAGTGCGCCGGCTCTCGGGCGGAGGCACCATCTACTGCGACCTCAAGAACCTCCAGTACACCCTCATTGCCCCCTTCCGCGACGAGGGGGAAAACCCGTTCCTCAAGTTTGCCTCCCCGGTCGTCGATGCCCTGAGGCAGCTCGGAATAGACGCGGAGTTCACGGGTAGAAACGACATCACCGTGGAGGGCAAAAAGGTCTCCGGAAACGCCCAGTTCCGGTACGAGAACCGGGTGCTGCACCACGGGACGCTCCTGTTCGACGTGGACATGGAGGCCATCTCCAAGGCCCTGCGGCCCAACCCGGTCAAGCTCGTGAACAAGCAGATCCAGTCCGTCGCCAGCAGGATCGGAACGCTCTCCGAATACGTCCGCATGGACGTGCGGGCGTTCATGGAGTACCTGAAGGGACATTTCATGAAGCATTACGGCATCCGTGAGACGTACGTCCTCCGCGAGGACGAGCTGAGGGAGGTGCTGCGGATCAAGCGGGAGCGCTTCGACTCCCCAGCTTGGAACCTGGGGGTTCGGTATCGTTTCACCCACAGCTACGACGTCCACCACCCCTTCGGCATGATCGGGTACCGCCTTGAGGTCGCCGAGGGGGTTATCCGGCACGCGGAGATCCTGGGGGACTTCTTCGGGGACCGGGACATCTTCGAGCTGGCGCAGCGGTTGGAGGGAAACGCCCTGGAGCGCGGCGCCCTGGTTCGGTGCCTGGAGGGCATCCGGGCCGGGGACTACATCCACGGGATGGAGAACGAGGTGCTGATCGAGGACCTTCTGGCCGCCCGGGCCACGGACGCGGCCTGAGGCCGGAACAAGACCATCTCAGAAAAGACAACAGGGAGGGATCGGACCATGACAACGGCAAAGACAGCGGTACGCAAGCCTGAGTGGCTGAAGATCAAAATCCAGGGTGGCCGCCCGTTCCAGGAGGTCGAGGAGCTCCTGAGGGGCCTGCACCTGAACACCGTGTGCCAGGAGGCCAACTGCCCGAACCGCATGGAGTGCTACGGCAAGAGGACGGCGACCTTCATCATCCTGGGCC
>CAJPSE010000075.1 GCA_905373185.1 uncultured Fretibacterium sp. | reverse complement strand
CGCTGTCCCGGCAGAACCTGATGATCGTGGCCTTCAAGTCTCAGGAGCTGCCCGCGGACGAGAGCGCCGAGAAGCGCCCCACCGTCCCCCCGGAGGTGCCGACGTCATCCATCGCGAGACGGACGACGAAGGGGGAGACCATGCCCAGGAGCAGGCTCGGGAGGGCGAAGATCAGCAGGGCCGCGAGGACCGAGGCCAGGTAAAGGTTCAGATTCAATCCGCCGAGGAACGAGAGCACCGCGTTGCCCGCCCACGCCAGGCAGCCCGTGCAGGCAGCGGACAGGAGGATGATTTTGGCCAGCACACGGCGTTCCGGACGCCGGTCCGCCAGGAGTCCTCCCGCCCAGTTGCCCGCACAGAGGCTCGCCATGATGACCCCGATGAGGGCCGTCCACACGATCAGAGACGTCCCAAAAAAGGGCGCGACGAGGCGCGAGCCCGTCATCTCCAGGACCATGACGCCCGCGCCGCACAGGAAAGAGGTGGCCTCCAGCAGCCCAAAGCCCCGGCACGTGGGGCGGGGTGGTTCCACGGTCCCGATCTTTTTCAAGGTAAAGGGGAACGCCTCCTTCTTATCCCTATCCTTCTCCGGTTCCACACCCTTGTCCACGGGTGGAAGCTGCCCGGTGGATTTCCGATTTTTAGCCTTCATGAACGATCAGACCCATTACCAAAACCCATCATCATAACAATCAGCACCTCTCGAGGAAACGGCAAAAAGCCGTTCGGCCGAAAAGTCCTCCCCAACTCCCCGCACCCTGGCAGGACACGCCCCCCATTCTACCAGAGGCGGGAGAAAGTTTGGGAAACGCTCAGCGTGCCCAGGTCCCCGGCACGAACAGGAGGATCACGGCGAAGAGCTCGAGCCGCCCGGCAAGCATGCAGAACGAGAGGATCCACTTGACCCCCTCGGGCAGCCAGGAAAAGTTCTCCACCGGCCCCAGCGAGGCAAGCCCCGGCCCCACATTGCTGAGACAGGCGACGACCCCGGACAGGGAGGCCACGAGGTCCAGCCTGGGGTGTCCAAAAGCGGTCAGCACGAGGGTGGAAAGTACCAGGAGGGCGATGTAGAGCATGAAGAAGGCCGTGACAGAACTCAGGGACCGTATCGAGACCACCCGTCCGTTGACCCGCGTGTTGACGACCGCCCTGGGATGCAGCAGGCTTCGGACCTCGGCGCGGATCTGCCGCCCCAGAAGCAGGAAGCGCACGACCTTGCATCCTCCGCCGGTGGAGCCCGCACAGGCCCCGACGATCATCAGCAGAAGCAGAAGGAGGCGGGCGAACTCCGGCCACAGGTCGTAGTTGGCCGTCGCGAACCCCGTGGTGGTCATCAGGCTCACGACGTGAAAGGCCGCGGTACGCAACGCCGGCTCCACCCGATCGAAGAAGTTCTGGCGAAGCAGAAAGAACGCGATGGCAACCGAGGCCGCAACGGCCAGAACGGCGTACCCGCGCAGCTCCTCGTCCCGGAGGGCGCCGCGGAAACGCCCCGTGAGCATCAAAAAGTGCAGGGAGAAATTGATCCCGGACACGAACATGAAGGCGATGATCACCCACTCGATGTAGGTGCTGCGAAAATACCCCACCGAGGCGTTCTTCGTCGAAAACCCCCCCGTGGCGATGGTGGAGAAGCTGTGGTTCAGGGCGTCGAAGAACCCCATCCCTCCGGCGGTCAGGAAGGCCGTCTCCAGCACGGTCAGCAGGACGTAGACGCCCCAAAGGAAGAGGGCCGTTTGCTGGACCCTCGGGGTGATCTTCTCGGGCGTCGGGCCGGGGACCTCCGCCTTGTAGAGCTCCATCCCCCCAACCCCGAGGAAGGGGAGCACGGCGAGGCTCAGGACGATGATCCCCATCCCGCCTATCCAGTGCGTCAGGCTGCGCCAGAGGAGGAGCCCCCGGGGAAGCCCCTCGACGTCCGCCAGGATGGTGGCCCCGGTCGTGGTGAACCCCGACATGGTCTCGAAGAAGGCGTCCGCGTAGGTCGCCGTGGCGCCCGAGAACAAATAGGGCAGGGCCCCGACGGCCGAGGCAATGATCCAGGAGAACCCCACGACGGCGATGGCCTCGTGGATACCCAGCTGCTGGTAGTCGGCCCTGCGCCTTCCGGCCAGAAAGAAGCTGAGGCCGACCAGCAGGCCGATGGCGAGGGAGGCGAGGAAGGCGAGCCGGTCTCCGGCCCCGTCATAGATCGCCAGGGCCAGGGGGAAGATCATGAAGAGGGAGACGATGAGGGAGATGAGCGAGAGCACCCGGAGGACGATGCCCAGCCTCATGACCGCTCCCCACCGGCCCCGCCGAACAGCTCCATCGCCTCACGCATGAGGGGCGTGGAGGCGAACAGGATGAGATGGTCGCCGGCCTGGAGCCGCGTGGCCCCGTCCGGGACCAGAACCTTCTCCCTCCTGCCCAGCAGCGCCACCAGGACCCCCTTCGGCAGCCTCAGCTCCGAAAGGGGAACGTCCGCCAGGCCGTGATCCGCCGGCAGGACGATCTCCAGCATCTCCGCGTCGATCTTCTCGATGATCGACAAGGCCCGGGCGTGCCCGGGGTAGCGGATGGTCCTCAGGATCATCGCGGCCAGCGCCCCGTTGGGGTCCACCACGGCATCGACGGGCATGTGGTTCGGCATGTCCCGATAGAGACGCCGCCGCACAACCGCGATGCTCTTGTGCGCCCCCATGGACTTCGCGATGGCGGCATAGACCAGGTTGACCTCGTCGGAGGCCGTGGCGCAGACGTAGCCGTCCGCCTCCTCGATGCCCTCCTCCAGCAGGAGCGACCGGTCGGCCCCATCCCCGTTCAGGACCAGCGCCTCGCCCAACTCCCCGGCCAGCTTTTCGCACTGCTGCGGGTCGCGGTCTATCAGACGAATTTTGACGTTACCGTACTCCTTCTGTATTCTCTGGACGACCTGATAGCCCAGCTTGCCCCCGCCCACCACGAACACCTTGCGCAGGGGCCGGGTGCTCCTGAGCTGAAAGAGCCTCTCCAGCATCCAGACCTGTTCCCGGTAGGAGACGACATAGCAGAGGTCCCCGGCCTTCAGCACCGTGTCGCCGTCCGGTACGATATTTTTTTCCTCCGACCGCTCCCCCTCCGATCGCTCCACGTAGACGACGATCGCCACCAGGTCCGGATGGCCCCTGCGAATCTCCTTGAGGGAGAGGTCCACCAGAGGGGAGCCCTCCGCGACGCGGAAGGCGTAGATGGCCGCACGGCCGCCCAGCAGCTCCGCCGTCCGAACGGCCGTGCTGACGGACAGAAGCTCCAGTATCTCCCGCGCGACGGACCGCTCGGGCGAGAGCATGAGATCGATGCCCAGGTCCCGCCCCCAGGTTGGGGAGTCCGTGAACTCGAGCCCCCGTACCCGGGAGATGACCCTGCGGACCCCCGCATGACGTGCAATCCAGCAGGAGAGCATGTTAACCTCATCTCTATCCGTGCAGGCTACAAGGAGGTCGACCGTGCAGCCCTCCCGAACCCCGGCGTCGTAGAGTACCTGGGGCCGGGCCCCGTTGCCGTGAACGACGCGGACATCCAGTTCCTCCGCTACATGATCCGCATGCTCCTCGTTCTGTTCCACCAGATTGATGTCGTGTCCCTCCGCGGCCAGGGTGGCGGCGACGCTGCGCCCGACCTCCCCGGCTCCGACGATGACGATGTTCATGAGCGGTAGGGCCCCCAAGAGCAGGAGAAGGTGGTCAGGGACCGGCCGCTTCCGTGGCCCGCACCGGCGATCTCGTAGACGAACGTCCGCCCCTCGTCGGTCTGGGCCCCCTCAAACTCGTGGGCCCGGACCGTCAGGACGTCACCCAGCTTGGCGCTCGCACGGAACGAGGCGGAGATCGACCTCGGGCCCCAGGCCATGAGGTCCAACGGGGTCGCCTCGAAGATCCACTCGAAGTAGACGGCGTTGTTGACGTGCCCGTTGGCATCCAGGTCGTGAAACCGGACCGGATAGACGGTCTCGTGAACCTCTCCGGCACTAGGCTCGGGAAAGTCGGGGATGTCGCGGAAGTCGGGATCGATCGGCTCCGTGTCGCGGCTCAGGAACTCGGGAAGATGCGCCGCCGGACGCACGGGCCGGCCGGCGGCCAGGT
Source organism: uncultured Fretibacterium sp. (assembly GCA_905373185.1). GTDB lineage: Bacteria > Synergistota > Synergistia > Synergistales > Aminobacteriaceae > CAJPSE01. The sequence continues at coordinate 3,377 of CAJPSE010000075.1, read as the reverse complement.
CGAGCAGGAGCCAGGACGTCTTGGCCCAGACCAGCGGGACCCCCGACGGCGTCTCCACCTGGAAGACGCGCAGGGTGCGGTAGCCGTGATTCATGTCGTGAAAGGTCTTGACGACGAAGCGCTCGTCCATCGCCGGCAGGCGCCGCAGCAACTCCACCTCGTAGCGCAGCAGCACCCAGGCGTAGCCACGGGCCAGAACCTGCGTGGGGCCACCCTCGAGTCCAGTCGCTGCCAGGCTGGCGGTGTCCTGCAGATGGTTCAGCAGCCCGTGCAGCTTCAGCTCGCCGTGACAGGACGCGTCGGACGGCAGAACCGTCAGTTCCCGGACGTACATCGTTCAGCGTTCCTCCTTACCCAACTCATACCTACCCGTCCCATGCCTTTCGTCTCCCAGAGGTCTCCTCGCCGATAATTCCTCACCGAATATCTCCCTTTTGCACCATGATATCATTAACTCCCCGGTACACGAACGCATCCCCCGGCTCCGACCCGAGGAGCGTCGATTCGGATTCGGGGTTATCCACAGCATTATCGTAGTTTATCTGTGGATAAGTGTATAATTGGGATAAACGAGCCCGAATGGGGAAATTCTTTGTGGACGGACTTGTGCACCCCATGAGGAAAAAACGAAAAATGCCGTTCCGGACAGGATGGCCGGGAAAGACGGGAAAGAGCCGGCACTTTGCGGCCTGCCGTAACGGGGGACAGACTCCATTGCAGGGGTGAAGCGGATTGCAGAAGGATATGAAGGAACTGAAGGAACTGTGGGACGGAATCGTTCAGGGTGCCGTTCTGCCGGAGGGCGCGGTCTCACTGTGGCTGACCACGTGCGTGCCCGTGTCCCTGGAGGAGGACGACCTGGTGGTCGATACGTCGAACCCCTTCACTCAGGAGTACATCACCAAGAACTTTCTGAGTGAGCTGAACCGCTCCGCACGAGCCGGCGGGGCGGTCAGGGGCATTCGCCTCAGGGCCAGCGTCCACCCCGAGGGGGAGGACAAGAAACAGGAGTGGGTTGCCCGCGCCGAGGAGGCCAGCCGGCCGGAACCGAACCGGGCCAACCTGAACCCGAACTACACCTTTTCCACCTTCGTCGTGGGCAAATCCAACCGCCTTGCCCACGCGGCCAGCCTGGCCGTCGCGGAGATGCCGGGGAAGGCGTACAACCCGCTCTTCATCTGGGGCGGGGTCGGCCTCGGCAAGACGCACCTGATGCACGCCATCTGCCACTACGCGCTCTCGCGCTCACACGGGCTGAGGACACTCTACCTCAGCGCGGAGAAGTTCCTGAACGAGTTCGTCCAGGCCATCGGATCCTCGAAGATGCCCCAGTTCAAGGAGCGCTACCGCAACGTGGACATCCTGCTGATCGACGACATCCAGTTTCTCGGCAACAAGGGGCAGAGCCAGGAGGAGTTCTTCCACACCTTCAACACCCTTCACGAGGGCAACAAGCAGGTCGTCATCTGTTCGGACCGCCAGCCCTCCGAGCTCCAGAACATCGAGGACCGGTTGGTCAGCCGTTTCGCCTGGGGCCTGGTGACGGACATCCAGCCGCCGGACCTGGAGACCCGCATCGCCATCCTCCAGAAGAAGGCCCTGTTCCGGGAATACGAGATGCCCGACGAGGTCATCCACTTCCTGGCCCAGCACATCCCCAGCAACATCCGGGAGCTGGAGGGCGCCCTTAACCGCGTCATCGCATGTGCGGAGCTCTCCGGGGAGGCCATCACGACCGAGAAGACTTCCGTCTGGCTCAAGGACATCCTCCGCATGGACCTGAAGGGACCCGTGACGATCGAGGGCATTCAGGCCGTTGTAGCCGAGAACTTCGGCATGAACCCGGACGACCTCGCCGGGTCCAAGCGCACGGCGGAGATAGCCCTGGCCCGCCAAATCGCCATGTACCTCTGCCGCGAGCTCACGGACATCAGCCTGCAACGGATCGGACACGCCTTCCGCAAGAAGGATCATACGACCGTCATCCACGCTCAGCGGAAGATAGAGCAGCTCATCAAGTCCGACCCGGACGTGAAACGGACTGTGGACAACATACGGAACAAGTTGTGAGGAGGATGGGGACGGCCGACAGTTTTCCACAACCCTCCCCACCAAACCGCGAGGGTGCACACAGAATCCACAGGTCCTCCACGGCGAATCCACCGTCGGCCCACACCCTCCGAAAAGCGCGACCGACGGACGGCGGACAGGATATCCACAACCTTGTTCAACACTACTACTGTTATTTCTACACTTAAAAAAGACTACGAGGACAACTGTCCACAAAGAGGTTCTTCACAGCCACCCGACGGAACCCAGGACAGAAAAGCGCACGGAAGGGAACGGTGAACACGATGAAGATAGAACTCGACCGCCTGGAGTTCCTGAAGGCCTGGCAAATGACCGAGCGATCCAGCAGTACCAAGAGCACCATCAGCGCGATAAGCGGCATCCTAATCACGGCCTCCGAGGAACGGGCGTATCTGGAGGCTACGGACTTCAAGACCGCGATACGCTGCTCGGCCCAGGGCATTCGCACCGTCATCGCAGGCTCGGCGGTCCTACCGGTCCGAATCTTCGGAGAATTTCTCAAAAAAATGCCCCACGACAGGGTCTCGCTGGAGATCGACGACGAGAAGGGCACGCTCTCCGCAGGAAGGAACCGGACCCGCTTCGCCACCTGGCCGGTCTCGGAGTTCCCCAACATACCTCGAAGCAACGGGGCAGAACCCCTGTGCACCATCACCGCGGCGGACCTGGCCCGGGCCATCTCCGAGGGTTCGGTCGCCAGCTCAACACCCGCGGACTTCCCCAAGTACCTGGGCGCCTGTCTGCTGAAGACCCAGAAGGACCTTCTGAAGGTCGTGGCAACGGACGGAAAGCGGCTCTCCCTCTCTCGGTGCCCCTGCGAGGCCGGGGCGGAGGTCGACCTGCTGCTCCCCATCCCCGCCCTGAAGGAGCTGGGGCGCCTGTTGATGGGAGACGTGCCCGAGTCCCAAATAGACGTCCTGTACGACGGCTCCACCGTCTGGTTCCGTCTGGAAGGCCTGGAGTTCTCGGCGCGCCGCGTGGAGTCCTCCTTTCCGAACTACGAGAAGATCCTCACGCCCGGGGCCTCCACGACCCTCAGAATCCAGCGCGACGAGCTGCTGCCCGCCTTGGAGCGCATCGACATCATGGTCCGCAACACCCTGACCCGCCTCGTGGTGTTTCACCTCTCGCCCGGTGGGGAGTTCCGCCTGACTGGCAGGGCGCCCGAGCTGGGGACCACCACGGAGGTCCTGGACTCCAACATCGATGGTGATCCGCTACAGGTCGGATTCAACGTCGGGTTCCTCCAAGACGGCCTGAGGGCGCTCGGCAGCGGGGAGGTCCGC
>CAJPSE010000074.1 GCA_905373185.1 uncultured Fretibacterium sp. | reverse complement strand
AGAAAGAATACACAGAATATAAAAAAACTAAACCACTTATACGTAGTGACAATACAAGAGACAACGATTTTGACGATGATTTTGTGAAAAAACAAAAAAAGAAGCGCCGGGATAAATTTAATAAAAAGAAAACCACAAAACATTTCATACATTTTATACGAGCAGATAAAGCATATTTCCAACCTAAAATTTGCCCTGAAGATTTGCTTAGAGTTTTGCTTGTAAAGACAAGGCAATGTAATAGTCGTATTGTAGCGCAAGCTGGGGCCTTCTTGATTTTTGGACTTGAAGATGAAATTCCACAGACAAATCCGAGCATAAGTGTAGAAAAAATCGTAATTCCAAGAGAAAAGAAAAATGAAATAGCCCAAGAGCTCAGTTCTTTAGGTATCCATGAAAGCTCTCTTTTCCCTGAGCTGGAATATTATACGAGACATGTTGTCGATGTCTACAATAATTCATAAATCCAGCGCCTCCACCGCACGGGCCTTCTCCTCCGGCGCCAGGTGCGCGTACCGCAGCGTCATCTTCAGGTCTGCGTGCCCCAGCAACTCCCTGACGGTGTTGAGGTCGACGCCGGCCATGACCAGCCGGCTGGCGAAGTCGTGCCGCATATCGTGCCACCGGAAGCCCTCGATGCCTGCATCCTTCAGCAGGCGCTCCCACGCGCTCTTGCAGTTGTCCATCATGCCGCCGCCCTTGGGGGAGGGGAACACCAGCCCGTCGCCATCCCCCCGTGTCTGCTTTTGCCAGGCGCTCAGGGCCTCCCGTGCCGTCCGGTTCAGGGGTATGCGGATGGTCTTGCCGCTCTTGGAGCTCGCCGCCCGGACGGTCAGGATCGCCTCCCTCATGTTGAGGTCGCTCCACCGAAGGGCGAAGAGCGACCCTTGCCGGATCCCCGTGTTCAGCGACACCAGGATCATGGGCTTCAGGTGGTCCACAAAGGGGGTCTTGTCGAGGCTGGGAAGGGGCGTCTTTCCGCGCACTTTCAGCCATTGGTTGTATCGGGTTCGCTCCTCCCGCAGGCGCCGTTCCCTCGCATCGAGGGCCTCGAAGAGCCGCTCCCGTTCCTCTCCGGAGAGATAGCGGACGCGATGATCGGACTCGTCCCGCAGCATCTCCAGCCGTGCCAGGGGATAGGCGTCGATGATGCCCCGTTTGTAGGCCCAGTTGAGGGCGGCCTTGAGGGCGGTTACCTTCCGGTTGATGGTGGAGATTCTCAGCCCGCGCTTGCGTTCTTTCGCGCGCCAGGCCTCGACGTGCTTGACGGACACCGCATCCAGCTCCAGGTCCAGAAGCTCGGCAAAGGAGCTTTTCAGGATGGCCAGGGTGGATTCGCCGCTGCGGCGGTGCTCCATGACCCAGGGCCCATAGATGTCGTCGAGGAACTGCCCCAGGGACATCTTGTCCCGGCGCTCGGGCTTCCGATAGGGTTCCTCGCCCCTGGCCAGGGCGGCGAGGAACTCGAGGGCGGCGTTGCGGGCCTCGGTGACGGAGAAGAGATCGGCGTCACCGAGCTTATGGTGGGCGGACTTGCCGTCCGGACGTCGGTAATAGACGTACCAGGTTTTTTTGCCGCCGGCCCCGACATAGAGTTGAAGGCCGCGCGTGGCGGAGTCGGAATACCAGACGCCCCTGAGAGAAGCATCCGGCTTCACGGATAGGAGAAAGGATTGGGTGAGCTTGACCTTCGGCATGTCGTTTGCCCCCTGTGGAAATTGGGCTTTGAAAAAATCCCTTGAAGCGCCCTTGAAGCAAATCAAGTATACCATAGGCAAACACAAGCAAAAACAATCGAGGAAAAATACGATGTAAACCCTTATAGTTCAAGGCATAACAAAGAAAAACCCTTGAGCGCCATAAACCCAGCAAAATCGTTTTCGAAACCTTCACACGGAAGAGGTCACTGGTTCGAACCCAGTATCGCCCACCACTGACAGCAAGGGTTCAGGAGATTTTCTCCTGAGCCCTTTTTCTTTTCGTTACTCACTATTTACTCAACTCAGCTCCGATCTAGGTCTGAAAAAAACGATTGTTCCGCCCGCTGCCAAGAAGTAGCCGAAGTTTTGGACAAGGGGAACAGAAAGACAAGCAATAAAAACAAGAGCTGCCCCTATCAAGACGGCCCTTAAGCGCTAACCGGGCTTTTTATCCTTTCAGACAGCCAACTCCGGCACCCCTAGCTATATTATTATCTTAACTTAACGACAGCGTTGCCCCCATCGAGGAGACGAGCTTTTGAAAGGTCGCCAGGGTGGGAGTCGATTTTTTCGTCTCGATCCGGGCGATGACCGACTGCGTGAGGTGGCTGGCTTTTGCCAGGTCATGCTGGGTCCAGCCCTTGGACTTTCGGAGCGCGATTGCCTGGTCGATAAGCTTTGAGCAAGACTCACACACCGATACCGCCTCCCATCTCTCTTCCGTTGTGATAGAGCTCGTCGCATGCTAGATCAAGGTCGTCGTTCCAGCTTACGCCATAGCCGCCCGTGTCGACGCGCACCTGCTCAAACAGTCCCTTTATGTCCGCCAAGGCCTGAAAGGATTGCCACTTGGCGAACAGAGGCTTGGTGTCGTAGACCTTGCGGGAACCGTTCTCAAACTCGACCAGCAGGGATAAATCGGGGAGCGGCAATACCGATTTGACTCTATGAAACATTGCGCTGCCTCCTTTCCCAAAGGACTCCTCCCCCCTATTCCAGCGGGGGGAGCTGAACGAACTCCTGCGTTTCCCATATTTTCAGAAGCTCGGTTGAGTACTGTGCCGCCCACTCCCTCACCAGGGCCAGAGCCTTCGGAGGTAAATCACCCTCCAACATTTCGAGGGTTCGGATGTCGATCGCTCCGACATATTCGCCGTACACAGCGTGGAAGTGGGGCGGATTGTGCTCTTGCTGCTGGAAAAACATCTTGATGATCAATCCGTAAAACCTGGCGATTATCGGCATCTCCACCCCTCCCTTGATATTTTTACTATAGCATATTAGCTATATTATACAAGAGGTCAATCCAGTTTTTAGACGGCCCGCTGCTTCGCCTCCGGTGCCAAGTGCGCATAGCACAGGGTCATCTTTAGGTCGGAATGTCCCAGGGGCTCCCGGACGGTGTTCAGGTTCACCCCGGCCATGACCGGCCGGCTGGCGTAGTTGTGCCGCATGTCGTGCCAGCGGAAGTTATCGATCTCCGCGTCCTCACACGGAAGAGGTCACTGGTTCGAACCCAGTATCGCCCACCACTGACATTGAGGGTTCAGGGAATTTTTCCCCGAACCCTTTTTGTTTCCCTTGAAGTGCCCTTGAAACAACTGGAAAGTTATGTTTTGCTTTTATTGTGGGTTTCTTTTGTTTTTGCGCTAGCGGGTGTTTGAAAGATACGAGGGGGAAAGTATTTTTCCTCCAAAAGTATTTTTCCTTTATGCTTTTATGGAAGAAGGGAGAGGATACGGAGATGGAACGGACGACGGTCGGTTACGACAAGCTGAGGCGTTACATGCAGAGGATGTTCGAGGTAGGGCTGAAGTACCCCGAGGAGTCCGCCGAGATCACGGCCAAGGTACTGGTCGAGGCGGATGCCAGGGGGCATGCCTCGCATGGGGTGGCTCGGGTCAGCATGTACGCGGCCGAGGTGTGGGGCGGGAAAAACGTTCCGCAGGCAAAACCCGAGATCGTGCACGAGACACCGGTCTCCCTGGTGATCCAGGGGAACAGGGCTCCGGGGTTTTCGGTCTCGAGGATGGCGATGGAGCGGACCCTGGAGAAGGCGGAGAAGAACGGCACCTGCATGACCGTGGTTCGCGACTCCTGCCACTTCGGCATGGCTGGCTATTGGGCGGAGCAGGCGGCCGACCGCGGCATGATCGGCTGGGCGTTCACCAACACCCTGGGGGTCGCGATCCCCCTTTTCGGCAGAGAACGCCTGCTGGGAACCAATCCGATCAGCGTCGCCATCCCCACGGGCAGAAAGCCGCACTTCATGCTGGACATGGCGACGACGACCGTGGCGTTCGGCAAAATCGAGGTCGCGGCGCGGCGCGGGGGAACCATGCCGGCTGGATGGGCCGTCGACGAGACGGGCGCGGACACCACGGACGCCGTCACCGTCGCGAGCAGCAACCGCGAGAACAAGAGCCCCTACGGAGGCCTGCTCTTTTTGGGCGGAGCGACTGAGACCTTCGGAGGACACAAGGGCTATGGGCTTGGCCTGCTCGTCGAGCTCCTGACCTCCGGCCTCTCCATGGGCACGGCGTCGTTCGATACCTACAGGGACGGCTGCAGAATCTGCCACTGCTTCCAGGCCATGCGCATGGACCTGTTCGGGGACGCCGATGCAATCCAGGGGCACGTGGCCGGCATCCTGGATCGGATTCGCTCCGGCTCCAGGGCCGAGGGGCGGGAGCGAATCTACATCCACGGCGAAAAGGAGTTCGAGCGCCGGGAAAGGGCACTGAAGGAGGGGGTCTGGCTCGACCCGGCCACGTGGAAGCGGCTGGACGAGTACGCCGACAAGTTCGGTGTGGAGCGTCTGGAGCCGTAGGCTTCAACCGAGGAGGCGAAACGCTGTGGAACAGGAAGTCGTGAAAGAGGGAATGGAGGACCTGCTGCTGTCCTTTGACGAGCAGTATCCCTGCTGGACGCCTGTGATGCTTGCGTTGGCGGAGCTGGATCGGTCGGCGGCCGACGGGCTGGTGTGCGAGGGGCTGCTGGAGTTCGAGGAGGACATTTACAGCCTGTCGGAGGCGGGAAGGGAGGAGTTCCTGAGGCTGGCGGGCGAGGCCTGCCTCCCCTTAAAGCCGGGCGTGACGTCGGACAGGGTGCGGACCGCGCTGCGGGGAGAGCTGATGCTGCTCCTGGACAAGCGGCACCTCCAGCGGTGGGGGGTGAAGGAGTATGTCTCCCCGTTCCGGTTCGCGCTGCCCCGCGTCGGGGGAGCGGACCTCTTCGTCATGGACGGGGGCGTCCCGGTCTGGTGCTATCCCAAGGCGCCCGTCTTCAGAAGGATGGCCGAGGATTTTCCGGAGACGGGGGCGGCCGCGCGGAGCCGGCCCATGCCCAACGCCGTGGAGGTTCGTGCGTGGCTGGAGGCCAACGCCCCGGGCCTGTACGAAGCGGAGTTCGACCTGCTCTACAAGAGCCGATACGACTTCCAGGCCTACGCGAAGTTTCCGCCTCTGCCCGCGGACCCCTGCGGCCTGTTCAATGCCGACCACTTCCTCTTCTCCTTCATGCCCGCTCCCGTGCCCGGGAACCTGACCCAATACCTGGAAAAAATCGGGGAGTTCCAGATGTTCCTGACGATGCTCAGGAGGCTGTACCTTCCGGGCTACGTCGACCTGGATGCGATGGACCAGGACGGCATCAACTGGCTTCTCTTCGCCTTCACGAACGACGGAGATGCGGAGCGCTGCGCGAAGCTGCTGAGCCCGATCTCCGAGGCCCTTCCGGGGCCGGCGTCGCTCCTGGAGCTGTGGAGCGTCAGCCTGGAGGGGCTGCGGAACTACCCCGGGGGGCAGGCGGAGACGATATGGGATATTCTGCCCTTTGCCGCCCACCCCATATATCGGCTCACGTAATTCCCCTACACGATTCCTCGGATCTCGGAGAGGTTTGTGATGCCCTCCTTCTCCATGAAGGCCTCGATCCCCTCAATGATGTCCAGGGCGATGTCCGGTTTGGTGAAGGTCGCGGTGCCGACCTGCACCGCCGTCGCGCCGGCCATGATGAACTCCACCGCGTCGCGCCAGGCGGCGATGCCCCCGATCCCCATGACGGGGATCTTGACCGCGTGGGCAACCTGATGCGTCATGCGCAGCGAGATCGGTCGGACGGCCGGGCCCGAGAGGCCGGCATAGACGTTGTCGAAGACGGGTCTGCGCCTGTCGATATCGATGGCCAGCGCGAGGTAGGTGTTCGTGAGCGAAAGGCCGTCCGCCCCCTCCTCCTCGCAGGCCCGGGCGAGGGCCACGATGTCCTCCGCGTTGGGGGAGAGCTTGACGACGAGCTTGTGCCGGCACTCCCGGCGCAGGATGCGGACGACCTCGCGCGCCGTCTCCGTCCTGACCCCGAAGTTCATGCCGCCCCGCTTCACGTTGGGACAGGAGATGTTGAGTTCCAGCAGGTCGAGCTTCGCGTCGTTGAGGAGCGAAATGCCCTCGATGTAGTCCTCGATGCTGTGCCCTCCCAGGTTGACGATGTTCGCCACGTCGTGCCCGTTGATCCAGTCGAGCTCGTCCTCGATGAAGCCGCACACGCCGGGGTTCTCCAGCCCGATGCTGTTCATGAGCCCGCTGGGCGTCTCCCAGACGCGGATGCCCTCGTTGCCGCTGCGCGGGTCCAGCGTGAGTCCCTTGGAGGCGATGCCGCCGAGCCTCGAGATGTCGAAGTATCCGCCGAGCTCGCGCCCGAATCCGCAGGTGCCCGAGGCGAGCACCACGGGGTTCTTCATCACGACCCCGGCGAAGTTCACCGCCGGGCGCGCCACGTTCGCCATCGTCAGAACACCTCCTCGGCGGGGAAGACGGGACCGTCCGTGCAGACCTTCCTGCGCCCCCTCGTCGTCCCGCAGCTGCAGGCGAGACACGCGCCGAAGCCGCAGGCCATCCTCTTTTCCAGGCTGACATAGAGCTTCGTCCCGGAGGCGCGGCATTTGCCGTAAAGCGTCCTCATCATGACCTCCGGGCCGCAGGCCAGGACGCAGTCGTAGTCTCCGGGCTCGATCTCGTCCGTGATGAAGCCCCCGACCTTCACCGTCGTCCTGTCGCCGACGGCGCGGTACTCCTCGGCCAGCAGAACTTCGTCGCTGAACCCGAGGTAAAGGTCGACGGCCGTCGCCGGACCGTATGCCCCGAGGGTCCTCGCGGCGAGGTACAGGGGGGCGATGCCGGCCCCGCCACCCACCAGGGCGACCCTTCCCGAGACGAGGGGAAAGGCGTTGCCCAGGACCCGGCCGGTCTCGACCGCGTCCCCCTCCCGACGCCGCGAGAGCAGTTCCGTGCCCTCGCCGATCACCCGGTACAGGAAGCTCAGCGTCCCGGCGTCGGCGTCGAAGACGCTGACGGGACGCGAGAGAAGGGGATAACGGCCCCAGGCGCGCAACATGCAGAACTGCCCCATTCGGGCATCGTTCGGCTGGGCCACCCGCATCAGATAAAAGTCCCGGGAAATTCGTCTGTTCGACAGCACCTGGGGCACGGCTCGCCCCTCCTTCGTTTACCTTTGGGACCTAATGGCCCAAAAGAGCTGATGTATGGCCAGCACAGAGACCGTGGAACGAGCTGTATCACCTACTCGCGTCGAAACGAAGCCATGGGGCTTCGATTCGACGTAAGCGCCGACACGGAGACCGCGGAACAGGCTGTATCGCCTCATTGCGTCGAATCGAAGCCTCAAGGCTTCGCCTCGACGTAAGCGCCGACACACCATCCCCGGCCCGAAGGGCCGGGGAGAGGTGGTCGTCTGCTTCGCCAAAGGGCAGCAATTGTGCTGCCCTTTGGCATAAGCGACCGGCACGCCATTCAAGGGCTAACGCCCTTGAAGAGGCGGCCGTCTGCTTAAAACATCCTCTTCTTCCACAGCCAATAGGCCGCAGCGCT
>CAJPSE010000073.1 GCA_905373185.1 uncultured Fretibacterium sp. | reverse complement strand
GATTGCGGAGGACGGCAAGGCCGTTTTCCATGCGGACCACAACAACCTCGGGACGGCGGCGGCGCTCTCCATCGAGGCGTTGGACGCTGCCCGCGTGGCCATGCGGCGCCAGACGGGACTGCGCAAGGACAAGGAGAAGGTGACTCTCAATCTGACTCCGTCCATCCTACTCCTGCCTCCGGAGCTGGAGACCCTGGCGCTGCAGATCCTCTACAGCGACACGGACCTTCGCTACGCCAACGCGAACATCAAGAACCCGTTCCGCAACGCCTTCACACCCATCGTCGAGGCGGAGCTGGAGGCGTGGGAGTGGTACCTCACGGCCTCCCCGTCGATGATCGACACCGTCGAGGTGGCGTTCCTGGGCGGCAACCAGTCCCCGACGCTGGAGCAGCAGCAGGGCTGGAATGTGGACGGCATCGAGTACAAGGTGCGGCTCGACTTTGGCGTCTGGCTCTACGAGTATCGCGGGCTCTACAAGAATCCCGGCCTTGAGCCGACGAAGCCCTGATAGGGAGGTATACGAATGAGCAGACAAGCAATGCCGGTCCAGACCGGCGAGGCGATTGACTACAAAAACGAGGGCGGCGAGAAGATCAACGTCGGCGACGTGGTGAAGCTCTGCGGATTCTGCGGAGTGGCGGAGACGGATATTGAGCCCGGCCAGTTCGGCGCGGTGGCCATCACGAAGGTATGGGAGGTCGATTCCGTATCCAGTGCCGCCTTCGCCGTCGGCGATCCCATTTACTGGGATTTTTCCGCCAAAAAAGCCACCAAGACCGACGCCAGCAATACCCCGCTGGGGCTCTGCGTCGCGCCGAAATCCTCCGGCGGAACGAAGGCCAGGGTCAAGATCGGCCTTTGGGTCAAATGACCCTGAAGGGGCAGGTGGCGGCCGACATCCACGGGGTGTTCCTGAGCCTGCGGGACTTCGGGGATTTTCACACGGTCAACGGCTCGCGCGTGCTGTGCCTGATCGAGAAGCACAATGTCCACATGCGCGCGCCGGCAGGGCGCAGGACGGAGGGGGTTCGGGAGGACTCCCTCTTTCTCTACATCCATGCCGGGGAGTTCCGAATCGTCCCCAAGCCCCACGACCCGTTGGAGGTTGATGGACGCAAGTTCTTTATCCGCAGCGTCTCGGAGGAGATGGGGATTTTGGTGATCGAATACGGGGCTGTGAGCGCAGGGCAGCTAAGGTCGAGAAGTTAGTCTCGGTATAATAACGCCAGGAGGTAATTCGGATGTCTATATCGTTCTCTGAATTGATCATTTGGCTGCTGCCGGGGTTTCTCGGGCTTTGGACTTTCAAGAGAATTGTCCAGGAGGATTTGGACAAACGGGGAGAGAGCTCTCAAATAGCCCTCGCTGTCTTGTTGGCGATGTTCGCTTTTTTCCTCTTGTTCCTGACCCATAAACTCCTTGCTCTGTTCGATGAGAAATTCGCTTTTAGCTTCAGCATTGAACGTCTTGTCTTCCCTGAAGATGGCTTTTTAAGCCTTTTGGGGAAAAATATGGTGTTTTGGTGGGCTTACTTCCTTTTGTGCCTATATGCCATCATTTCGGGGTTTATGTGGGGGCTTTTCAGTGAATGGGGCTGGACTCCAACAAAATTACTCTATAGAAGGGCCGCCAAAATTTTGAAGCGTCCTCCCAAGGAAAATTGCGAGAGTTCCCTGAGAGCAACAATCAACAGATTGAGCGAGGCAGACCAAGGCCCCTCGCTGGTGAGGGTCTACACATTGGGAGAGGGGCGAGGTAAGCCCCTGATTGGTTGGTGGCGGGGCTATTCCGAGTCTGAAAAGGAAATCGAGCTCTCCGCCTTGGAAATGTGCGACAGCGATCCGGAACTTAATGCCGATCTTTCGAAGCAATACCGCTGTTGCTGGATCAATCACAACTCAGGCGTTGTGGTTGAGTTTATGGAATGCGACGCCGAATCCCAAAAAGAATTTAAACAACGGCTTGTCGATTCCTATGGACAATGGATCAAAGAAGAAGACAAAACTGCTAGTCCTTCTTCTTGCTCGGCCTTGGGGCTGAAGGTAGTTGAGCTGGTCTCTCGAAACAGGAAGGATTTTGATCCTTCTTAAATGGAATTGTGGGGTCATGATTTTCCTGAAAATGCTCCTGTTTCTTCGTAGGGTTTGTCATTCGTATCACCTCCTGTTGCAGGCTTACCCCCCGCTTCTTCCCGTGGGTATTATACCCCGTGGAAATAAATGAAAGTTCGGGGTGGTCGAGGGCACCACACCCTACTGGGGGCTTTTGTTAATCTCTCAACATATTGCCAAACGTGTAAACGTGTGATAGAGTTTGTACGGAGGTGATGAATTGGGGGAGCGCAAGTCCTTTACCACCACAATTGATGTTGAGCTCCAGAAGCGTTTCAAGTTGGCGTGTGTTGAGCATGACGAGAAAATGAACGATGTCTTAGAAAGGTTCATGACCCGTTACATCGAGAAAAAAGAAAAACCGGAATAACCACAATCCCGCGAAGAACGTTGGTTATTCCGGCCCACACAGAAGCCAAAGCCCCTGCTGTATCCAAGTATAGCACAAGGGGCCTTCCTTCGACGTGGACGTTGAGAGGAGGTCTTTTTTTATGCCCGTAGGTTACGGAGTATTCGGGAACTATGTCAGCGAGAGAATCAGCAAAGCGGAACGGCTAGTATCGGACAGCTGGGAAGGTCAAGAGGTATCCCAGCGTCATACTGAGATTTTTAAGCTCCTGATTGAGGGGCTGTCTGAGGCGCAGAGGGAATTACTGGTGGAGTTCGATTCTTTGACAGGGCACCAACTGGAGTTGAATATGCGCAGCAGCTATCTGCTGGGGCTCAAGGACTCCGTGGAGGGCTTGGGCGATGACTGAGAAAAGACAGGAGGTCAAGGACATGGATAAGAGTTTGCAGGTGTTCCAGTTCGAGCAAAGGGACGTCCGTATCGTCATGAAGGATGGAGAGCCGTGGTGGGTGGCAAAGGACGTGTGTGATATTCTGGGGCTGTCGAACCCAAGCGAGGCGTTGAGAGGCTTGGATGACGACGAAAGGAATACCCTAAGAATTTCTGAGGGTATTCGAGGAAATCCTGAGATGAACGTCATCAACGAGTCCGGACTCTACACCCTCATCATGCGCTCGAACAAGCCGGAGGCAAGACGGTTCCGCAAGTGGGTCACGTCGGTGGTACTGCCGTCCATCCGCAAGACCGGGAGCTACAGCATCAAGGGCAAGGATAGAGAAACCCCGAACGACACCCAGCGGCTGGAGCTGGCCCGGCAGCGCCTTGAAATCCAAAAGCGGAACGCCGACGCGCGCATGGCGAAGATCATGCAGCGCATGGTGGAGAGCCCGGCCTACGCCCTGACTCAGGAGAGCAAACAGATCCTGGCCCACGAGATCACCCACTTGGCGACGGGCCGGGAGCACGCGGCCATGCTGCCCGACGCCGGGACACGATTCTACACCGCCAAGCAGGTGGGCGACGCCGCCGGGGTCTCCAATCGCCGCGTGATGAAGACCGCGCGGGAGATGGGGTTGGTGGCGCCGGAGGGCGGCTCGAACGAGTACGGCCGTTGGAAGATGAGCAAGAGCCCCCATAGCCCGCACGAGTGCGCCCAGTGGGCTTTCAGCCACGCCGGCCGCGAAAAGGTTCTGCACGCCCTGAGCGTCGCGGCGTAGAAACAAACAGCTATCCATCACTTTGGGGAGTCCCTTTCGGGGCTCCTTTTTTCTTGGGAAGGGAGGGAATAGATGGCCGGCGTGTCCCTGGGCATTAGTGAAGCGCGTTTTGAAGCGGTTCGCCGCGCGCTGGCGCACATTCCGGGCGGGGCGGAGAAGGCAGTCGCGCGGGCGTTGAATTCGGCGGCATCATATGCGTATTACGAAGCCTCCCATCAGGTGGCTAAACGTTATACATTGCCACCAGACCTCATTCGCAAACAACTTCAACTCATTCGGGCTTCTCCTAAATATCTAAAGGCCACGATTACATCGCGAGGCCAACGCATAGAGGTGGCGAAATTTGAGCGCGATCCTTTGAATCCTCCCCGCCAGAAGAGTATTCCTGTGCGGTTGCGCCAAAGGATCACCACAACGATTGTTGCCGGACAAACAAAAGGTTGGTCTCATGCTTTTTTGGCGCGCATGGGAAGCGGACACATGGGGCTCTGGACTCGGAGCAAAACAGAAAGGACTGCAAATGGCAAGCCCGTCATACACGAGTTTTTCACACTGGCTCCTCCTCAGATGATGTCTGCTGCCCCGATTCTTAATCGCGTACTTGACGTGGCCCAGTCACGTCTTGAACAAGAGATTGATGTTGAGACGAGGATTTTGTTGCGAGCCTACGAGAGGGGTGAAAAAATTTGACCCCCATGGAGACGCTTTTCGCGCTCTGCCGGAGCCTGGAGGAGACCTTGAAGGACTTCCGATTCGAGGATGAGGCCGACAAGGAGCGCCCGGTGGCGGTCTATCCCTTCCATTTCCCCGAACAGGTGCTCTCTGCGATGAATCCCCACGCCGAGGACGGGTACACCCCGATCCCGGAGACGCAGGACGACGCGTTCCAGCAACTGATGCCCGCCGTCGTCGTCCGCCCCCTCTCCTACGAGGACAAGGCGTTGGATGACGATTCTTCGATTCTTTCCATGGCGGTGACCGTCGGGGTCTTCTCGCGCGACCCCGCGAACGTGACGGGATCGTGGGGTGTGGTCAACATCCTGGAGAGGATCCGGCAGACCATAGAGGCAAACCCGATCTTGGAGGGCCGGTGCGAGGCTCTTCTGCCCCTCTCCTGGGAGCTGTACGACGAGGCGCTGCGTCCCCTCTGGTTCGGGGAGATGATTACGCAGTGGCGGATTCTGGACCCGCACCGGCTCGACGAGTCGAACTGGGCGGGAGACTTTTTGAAGGGAGTTTGATGGCATTGGCAAAAACACGCATGACGGATCCCTTTGACGGCGAGCAGACCGTCTCGTCGGCGCCTGCGGAGTCCACAAGAGCCCCTGATCCGCTGGACAGGCTCCAGGTCTACGCCGGCCCGACGATGCACCGGCGCGTAATGATAGCGGGGAGCGTCTATAAGAACGGGCTCCCCGAGCACGTGAAGGACCTGATACGGAAGGTCCCGGACGTGGGGCGCATCATCGTCCCCGTTAAGGATTTTCCGGCGGTCAGGAAGGAGACGGAAACTCCGGGGACGGAATACCATCGCATCTACAACGCCCTGCTGGAGGTTCGATTCGATGACGGCGAGGTGAGGATATGAGCGTAGGCTATCAGCATGGCGTAAGGGTCTACGAGCACCCGACGAAGCTGGTTGCCCCCCGGAGGGTGGACAGCGCCATACCCATCTACGTGGGGACGGCCCCCATTCACCTGTCCGGGACAGGACTGAAGGATACGGAGAAGAAGATTCACCACCCAATACTGGCGAACGTCTACGACGAGGCCGTGACGAAGCTCGGCTACAGCGACGACTGGAAGAAGTACACGCTCTGCGAGGCGATGTACGCGCATTTTGCCCTCTTTGCCCGCGCTCCCGTGATCTTCGTGAACGTCCTGGATCCGGCGGAACACAAGACCGCAGTGCCGGGGAAGGAGTACACCATCACGGCGAAGCAGGCTGTCCTAGGGGAGGACGCCATCCTCGACAGCGTGGTCGTGAAGGCGCAGGAGAGCAGCGGAGCGCTTACGGTGGGTGTGGACTATTCCCTGTCCTGGAACGGCGAAAACAAGGCCGTCCTGAACGTCCTGGCGGGCGGTGCGCTGGAAAGCGCGGGGACCGTTTATGTGGCCTACGACAAGCTGAACCCCTCCAAGGTCACCGCTGCGGACATCATCGGCGGCTACGATGCCGTGAAAAAACGCTACGAGGGTCTGGAGACCATCAACCAGGTTTTCATGAGGTACGGCAAGGTTCCGGCTTTGATCTGCTGCCCCGGCTGGTCCCACAAGCCGGAGGTTGCGGCGATCATGACCGCGAAGACGTCCGGTATCTCTGGTCTCTTCCCCTCGCTGGCGGTGACCGACATGCCCTGCGACTCGACGCTGGAGGACTACACGGAAGCCTCGGAGTGGAAGCGTCGGAACAGCTACACCCATACCCATCAGACCGTCTGCTGGCCCAAGGGCAAGCTGGGGGACAAGGTGTACCACCTTTCGACGATCTTCGCCTGCCTGTGCGCAGTGACGGACGACGAGTTCGGCGGCATCCCCTACGCCTCTCCCTCCAACCATCTTTCCAAAATGGCGGCTGCGGTGACGGATACCGGAAAGGAACTGCTGTTGGACCTCAACCAGGCCAATTTCCTGAACGGTGCCGGGATCGTGACGCTGTTCAACTGGGAGAGCGGCTGGGTGCTCTGGGGCGACGAGACGGGGTGCTATCCGTCGAACACGGACCCGAAGGATCGGTTCATCAATATCCGGCGTTTCTACAACTGGTGGGCGGTGAAGTTCATCCTGCGCTGGTTCCAGAAGGTGGACCGTCCCATGAACCGCAGGCTGCTGGAGACCATCCGCGACAGCGAGAATATCGAGATAAACGGTTACGTGGCCCTGGGTGCCCTAGTGGGCCCCAACAACCGGCTGGAGTTTATCGCCGACGAGAACCCGACGACGGACCTGATCGACGGCGTGATCCGAGCACACACGTTCCTGACGGTGCCTCCGCCCGCACGGGTCATCTATAACGGCCTGGAATACGAGACGGAGAATCTGCTGTCTCTGTTCCTGTAGGAGGTGAAGACGCATGAAGCATCCCGATAAGCTGAACAACTTCGCGGTGTGGATGGACGGGGACAAACTGCTGGGGGTGGTCGACGTGACCCTCCCCAACCTGACCCCTCTGAAGGAAACGAGTAAAGGGGCGGGGATCGCGGGCGAGTTCGAGACGCGCGCCGTCGGCCATTACGGACCGCTCAAGCTGCAGATGACCTGGCGCCGGGCGACGAGCCAGGCACACCTCCTGGTGAACCCTGAGGGCAAGGCCCTGGAGATCCGCGGCGCAGGGCAGGTGATCGACAGCGACACCTACAAGTTCGGCATCAGCTCTATCCGTATCGTCGTCCGGGCCTCCGGCTCCGACATGCAGCCCGGGAAGTTCGACCCTGCCACGGCGATGGGGACGACGACGGAGGTCGAGTGCCTGTATCTGAAGGTGGAGGAGGACGGGAAGGTCCTGCACGAGATCGATAAGCTGAACTTCAAGGCCGTGATCAACGGCGTGGACGAGCTGACCGAGGTCAAGTCCGCCCTCGGAGAATAGGAGGCTGCATGAGCAAGGGGGTACTGAACGATTATGAGGCGGTGCTGCAGGACGGCGTTTTTACGTTGTCCAAGCCCTACAAATATGGGGATGGGCCAGAGCGCAACGTTCTGGACTTTCCTCTGAAGGACATGAAGGGACAGCACCTCCGTACGGCGCAGCGCAACTATGAGATGCTGGAGGGGCCGCTTCGTGACATGGCGGAGCTGAACAAAAACTATCAGGCCTACGTCGCCGCCGCCTTGATGGGGGTGCAGCCGGACTTCGTGTTCGACCTCCCGGCAAAGGACTTCACCGAGCTGACGGTATTCGTACAGCTTTTTTTGATCGGGTCGGCCTGAGG
>CAJPSE010000072.1 GCA_905373185.1 uncultured Fretibacterium sp. | reverse complement strand
CGGCGACGGACGGCGCTCCGTCCCCCTTCGCCCCGACGGACCCCGTCAGCTTCGCCGTCATCCGTCCGGCCAACTTGCCCTTCAGGGACGGGGACTTGGCCGAGAGCATCCGGTCCAGGTCCAGAGGGTCCGTCGGGGCGAAGGGGGACGGAGCGCCGTCCGTCGCCGTGTCCCTGTCCATCCCCAGGCTGACGGCCTCGGGGATGACCGTCACGGACGTCGCGCTGCCCTTCCGGGTCTCCGGCGGAAGGGCCACCCTGAGCGGGGGGAGGGCGGTGTTCTGCAAGGGGTCGGTCCGGGCCGACGCCGACGTGAACCTGGCGGAGTCGAAATGGCAGGGCACCGCCAAAGTGAGCGGACTGGACCTGGGGGATCTGACCCGTCCCTTCCTGCCCGAGGGCGAGCTGGTCGGCAGCGCGGACGCCAATGTCCGCCTGAAGGGTAACTTCGGGACCCTGATGATGGTCTTCGCCAACGGCAGCTTCTCGACGGGCGGAGGGTACCTCCACAAGGTGGAGATGATCGAGACCATATCGCCGATCAAACGCATCACCTTCGAGACGATTCGGGGGACGTTCTTCTGGGACGGCTCGGACCTCTGGCTGAACCCGGGGACCCAGGCCACGGCGGGGCCGGGCGAACCCCTTTACCGCTATTTCTCGGTCAATGGACCGCTCGGGATACCCGGCAAGGGCGACAAGGGTGACAAAGGACTGAAGCTGGTCTGCAAGGGCCGTTTCGACGTACAGATGCTGAACAGGGTGCTGGGTGCCCTGAAGGGCGTGTTTCAGTACTTCACCGGCGGCCTCTCGAACACCAACCTGCTCAAGAACGTCGTGGGCGAGGCGCTGGGCATCAGCAAACGGGACTTTCAGGACGTATCCTTCGTCCTGACGGGCGGCTGGTCGAACCTTCAGCTGTTGAACCTCAGGATCGACAAGCCGCTGCAGGACTACCTGCCCCTGGAAAAGCTCAACAGGACCGAGGAGCAGAGGGGGGACGGCGCACGGTTTCGCCTGAACCTGAAGTTCCCCACCGGCCCCGGAGCAGAGGGTGGGGAGGACCCTACCGGGGACCAGCTCAAGAATCAGCTGCTGGACAACCTGCTCAACATCGGAAACTGATCGGAAATTGACCGGTCGAGGAAGGGGATCGGGAAAAGGGATTGGGAAAAGGGATCGAGGAAAGGGGAAGGCCAAAGCCCTCCCCTCTCCGATCGGCCTGAATCGATGCGGATGCGATCGATTCGGATAATGTTCCACGTGAAACATTCTCCGCCATGGCCTGGATGGGGAACTGGATTCCGCTTCCCCATCCAAACTTCTCAGGCCTCCCGCCTCAGGCGCTCCGCAGCCGCGGGCAGGGCTTCGAGGAAGGCGTCCAGCTCCCCGGGCGTCGTGAAGTACCCCGGCGACACCCTCAGGCCCCCCTGCGGGAAGCTCCCCAGGGTCCTGTGGGCGACGGGGGCACAGTGCAGCCCCGGACGGGTCTCGAACCCCTCCCGCGAGAGCGCGTCGGCCAGCATGCCGTTGTCCAGCCCCTCGATATTGAAGGAGAAGACCGGAAGCCGCCCCTCCATGCCGCGCTTACCGGTGAGCTGGATGCCCTCCACGCGGGAGAGCCCCTCGAGCAGCTTTCCGCCCAGCTCCCGCTCGCGTTCGGCGACCCTCTCTATGCCCGTCTCCCCGATCCAGCCCAGCGCCGCGTGGAGCCCCACGATCCCCGGCAGGTTCGGGGTCCCGGACTCGAACTTGTCGGGAAGCTCCTCGGGCTGCGTCTCGACATGGGAATAGCTTCCGGTCCCCCCGGCCACCAGCGGTTCGACCCGTGCGGCGAAGTCCGGGCGCCAGAGGATGCCCCCGATCCCCTGCGGGCCCATCAATCCCTTGTGCCCCGTAAAACAGAGGGCCGCGAGCCCCAGCGCCGCCGCGTCGATGGGGAGCACCCCCGCGGTCTGGGCGCTGTCCAGGACCAGGGGGACCCCCGCCCCCGCGCAGAGCTCCGCAACCGTACTCAGCGGCTGCACCGTGCCGCAGACGTTGCTGGCGTGGGCCAGGACCATCAGGTCGTACCGCCGCGCCGCAAGCGCGTCCGCGAGCGTTTTGGGGTCGAGCGCGCCGTCGCTCCCGCAGGGCAGGAACGTCACCGCCACTCCGGACCGTTCGAGGGCCCTCAAGGGCCGGACGACGGCGTTGTGTTCCATCGAGGAGGTCAGCACGCTCATTCCTGGCCGCAGGAAACCGCGCAGGACGACGTTCAGTGCCTCCGTCACGTTGGGACAGAAGGTGACGTATCGCGGGTCCCCTCCCTCATACCCCCCAAGCAGGGCGGCCAGGCGAATTCGGCAATCCAACACCGCGTTCAGGGTCCCCATGTCGCGGGACGAGGAGGTCCCGCGGCCGAGGTTGGCCCCGCCGAACGACAAAAAACGCGCCATGGCCTCCCCCACGCAGGGCGGCTTCGGCCAGGTCGTCGCCGCGTTGTTCAGATAGACCGACGATCCGGAAAGACTTCTCTCCAATTCAGACCCCTCCTCAAATCGAAGTTTGTGGATGCGATGGGGCGCCTGCGGACCTCCGAACCCGCTAGACGCTCAGGACCTTGTCCGCCCCCGTGACGGCCTCGAGGATCTCGAACATGTTGGAGACCGTCCCCACACCGACGCGCTCGGTGACCCCGAAATGGTTCGTGCAGGTCCCGCACACCAGGATCTTCGTGCCCGCCCTCTCCAGGTCCTTCAGGTGGTCGCAAGTCGAGGCGTCCGGCAGCGCCAGCTTGACCCCCTCGTTCATGAGGGCCAGCACCGCGGGCGGCGTCTCGAGCTTCGAGAGCGTCCCCAGGAAGCCCTTGATCAGGACCTCGCCCAGCTCCTTATCCTCGCGCCCCAGGGTCTTCCCCGCAACCAGGACGGCAAGCCGGGCCTTGCCCTGCGGGCGTGGGGCCGGGTCCGCGGAGACGGCCGACCCCTCCCTCCGGGCGGTCAGCTTGAACTCGCTACCATTCTCCTGATGCTGCACCCGGAACCCCTGGCCCTCCAGGAAACGGGTGACGTTCGAGACGGCGACGGTGTTGTCCACCAGAACCTCCAGCTCCACCGCCCCCTTCTCCACCGCGGCCCTGGTCATGATGACCGGCTCAGGACAGGCCTTCCCCACAGCGTTTACCGTAATCATAAAAAATCCCTCCTAAATAATTGTCAATCTCTCAGGGCTCCGCCCTGAACCCGCCCAAGGGACTCGTCCCTTGGGAATCCCATACGGATATTCCTTTATAACCAACCCTTCAGGCGGCGGCCCCGTCCCCCTCCGTAATGCGCTGCAGCCTCTCGATGTCGATGGGCAGCTTCCCCAGCTCCTTGCCCCATCGGACGTATGCCTCGACGTTCTCCGCCGGGGTGAAGAGCGGCACCTGGCAGCCGGAACCGAGGACGTACCCCTTGGGGGAGTCGTGGGCCTTCAAAATACACTCCGCAACGGACCTCTTGATGTCCTCCTCCTTGCCCAGGTTCAGGACGTTGACCGGAGGGACGTTCCCGATGAGGGCGACGCTGTTCCCCATGACCTCCTTGGCCTCCGCCAGGTCCTCGACGTTGTCGACGCTGAAGGCCGAGACCCCGGACCCCATGATGTCCTCCCAGATCCCCCGGGTGTGCCCGCAGATGTGGGTGCCGGGATTCTTCCCCAGCACCTTGCCGCCGTGCCGCACGTTCTCGGTGAAGTAGGGGAGCGAGAACTCGAGGAACTGCTTGTGCCCCAGGAGGTCCGTCGAGGCCACGGGGTCCGAGAAGGAGAGCCCGACGATCCCCCGCTTGCCCAGCTCGTCGATATACCGGTTGTTCCCCTCCGTGATGACCTCCATCAGGTGCCGGACAGCATCGGGGTGACGGCGCGTCCAGCGCAGGAAGTTCTCCGCGCCGCAGACGGCGATGGCAACGCTGACCGGCCCGGCCATCCCGGCCCCCACGCCCGTCCTGCCGGCCAGCCTCTCCTTCAGCTTGACCAGGGCCTCCAGCACGATGGGCAGACGCCCGTCCTTCAGGGGGTCGGGGACCCTGAGGCCGTACACGTCCTCGGGCTCATGGACGCACGGCGTCTTCACGCTGGGGATGCAGTGGTTCCTGTAGAGCATCTCGGAGCCCATGGCCTCCGCCATGCCCCTCAGCGTGATGGAGATGCTCGCGCCGTCCGGCTGGAACCGCTCCCAGAACCGGGCCTCGACGTCGGCCATGACATCGGAGTTGAAGTAATAGTCCCTCGTGTCCACGCCGAAGAGCGTGATGGCCGTCTCCCCCATCGAGATGGAGACCTTGAGCCGCTCGGGCCCGCCCTGCGTCGTCTGGCTCATCCTTCGCACACTCCTTCTACATTATCCTTTACCCTTGCCGAAAAAATCAATGACGGCTCGTCCTTTCGCCTCTTATGCCGTCTCCGCCCCTCGGGCGATCCGGCACCTTCCGTAACGCAGCTCCGTGAACTTCCGGGCCAAGCAGGGCCCCGCGCAGAGGTTCCCGTCCGCGGCCCTCTCGAGAAACCCCACGGAGAAGAGCGACGTCATGTTCTTGGGGCACATGTAGATGGGCGTCGCAAGCCCCTCCGCGCGCTCCAGAACCCGCAGGTAGCTGGGCCCGGAGACCTGGCGGAACAGGCGGGGCCCCACGAGGTCCAGGGATCCGACGGAATCCGCCAGGTAGATGAGCTCCGGCCTGAGGGCGTCCACCCGCGCGATGTATTCCGAGATGAAGTCCTCGACGATGCCCAAAAGCCTCGGAAAGGGCTCCTTCCGCTTCGGCATGGCCCGGTAGACCGCCTCCGTCGGGAGAAGCCCCGAGAGCAGGGCGATGGGCCCCGTCGCGCCGACGACGACCTTGGCCCCCCGTTCCTTCAGAATCCCGACAGCCTCGAAGAGGGGGTCCAGCAGCTCACGCCGAATGGACTCGGGCCGGAAGGACTCCACCTCCGACCAGTCGGAAAAGACCTCCTTCGACACCCGGTCCCCCAGCTCCGGGTCCCAGGTGATGGCCGTTCCGAGACAGGCCGTCATCAGACACTCCGACAGCGGAACGACGACGTGATTCATGCCGCTTGCATCCCGCGCCCTCTCCGCCGCCCGCGCCATGGCCGCCCCGTCCTTCAGGGTCTCCTCGTAGCTCATCCCCAGTTCCTCCAGGATGGGGACGAGGCTCGGCGTGTCCTGCGACTTGCATTGATAGATCTTCATGTCCTCCCCTCCCTTATCAACGAAACAGCGGCGCTTCAGCGGAACAGCAGCGCCTCGGCGAACGTCCGCTCGTAGCCGGGGAGCACGCTCAGCTCGATGTAGCGAACCCCGCGGATGTCCCGGGTCATCCTCCGGTGATGCTCCCGCGAGACCAGGGAGAGGTAGGCCCCCGTCCTGCTGGAGTTTCCGATGTAGTGAATCCGGTCCCCGAAGGAGGCGGGGAGCAGCCCCGCACCGATCAGGCTCTCCGGGGCCAGGTGCTTTCCGAACTGTCCCGCGATGACGACCCGGTCCACCGCGTCCGGCGTCAGCCCCGCCGCCTCGATCAGACAGAGGGCTCCGGACAGGATGGCCCCCTTGGCCAGCTGGATCTGACGCACGTCCTTCTGCGTCAGGACCAGGGGCGGGTCCCCCTCCCGAAGGACGAGGCTCCGCTTGCCCTCCGATTCGCCGACGAGATGGCGCAGCTCGGGAGGCGCCTCCCCCGCCCGGACGATATTGCCGCGGCTCGTGATCAGGCCGGCCGCAAGGAACTCCCGGACGACGGCCAGGATTCCGCTGCCGCAGAGGCCGATGGGCTCCCTTCCCCCGATGGCCGTGAGGGAGAGACGCCCGTCCTTCAGGGCCGCCTCCTCGATGGCCCCCTCCTGGGCGCGCATCCCGCAGCCGATGTTCATCCCCTCGAGGGCCGGCCCCGCCGCGCAGGACGCGGCGAAGAGCTCCCCCCTCCGAGACAGGACCATCTCGCCGTTCGTCCCGATGTCGATGAACAGGACGTTGTCCTTCGCCTCCGTCAGGTCCGCCGTGACGATTCCGGCGACGATGTCCCCCCCGACGAACGAGGATATCTGCGGGAGGCAGAGGACCCGGGCGTCCGGATGGATGCGGGTGAACCCCA
Organism: uncultured Fretibacterium sp.; assembly: GCA_905373185.1. Lineage (GTDB taxonomy): Bacteria > Synergistota > Synergistia > Synergistales > Aminobacteriaceae > CAJPSE01. The sequence continues at coordinate 1,650 of CAJPSE010000072.1, read as the reverse complement.
GGTCCGAGGCCCGTTCGTACCGGACGCGCCGCAGCTGGGGCGCGTAGGGAGAAAGTCCGATGGAGCGGGGGTCGACGCCCAGCAGGAGGTGCGTCATGGTCGCGTTCGCACCCACGCTGAGCTGGAACACCCGCCGGGGCGGGACCGCGTGCTCCCCGCAGATGGAGAGGAGCAGCTCCTCCAGCTTCAGGACGATCTCGCGCTGCATCTGCAGGACGGCCTCCATCCCCGCCTCCTGGACCCAGGTGATCCGGGTCAGGACGTCCTGTCCGTGCTCCTTCTGCGGGTTGACGTCGGAGGCGCTGCCCAGCTCCCGCCCCGTCCCCATGTCGATGAGCGACACGACGACCGTGGTCGTCCCGATGTCCACCGCCGCCGCGAAGACCCCCTCCTCCGCCTCCTTTCCCTCCGGCTCCGCCGTGAGGAACTCCCCGTCGTGGGTCAGGACGGAGAAGCGCGTCCCCTCTGAGGGAAGACGCCGCAGGACGGAAAGGGGGACCTCCTCCAGGCCCGTCGCCCCGGCCAGACGCTCGTCCAGCGAGAGGGGGGCCTCCAGGGACGCCGGCTCCAGGACGACGCTCTCCCGCCGCAGGGGCGGGTCGAAGACGAAGTCGGGGACGAAACCGTCCGTCAGGATCGGGTGGCCCTTCTCCTGCGCGTCGAAGAGGCGGACGTCGAGGTCCGACTCCGGCCGGACGAAGCAGGCCAGGCGCACGCCGTCGGCCAGGTCCTTCTCGGAGAGGAAGCGCCGCTCCCCCTCGGAGACGGGGCCCGCCTCGCCCCCGAGGATCCGGACCCTGCACTTGCCGCACGTCCCGCGCCCCCCGCAGGCCGCGTTGATCGACAGCCCCACACCCCGCAGTGCCGTCAGAAGCGTCTCGCCCGGTACGACGGAGAGAGAAAGGTCTTGTTTTGAACTCTCTTTGAGAGTAAGTTCCATGTCTGGCTCCCTCATTCCGTTTCTAAATCATTCGTAGGCGAGGCGGCTTTTGCGAACCGCCGCGAATAAGCAGGGAGCCGACGGAAGTAGGAGCCGTGCGAGTTGCTTAGGGGCTTTATCAGGAGTACAAAGGATTTAGGGTTTACGAAGCAATCGAGTGAGCCCCTACTTGCGTCGACAGCACGGCAACTGTGCCGCGTGTCGACGTAAGCGATCAGCACAGCATCTGCGGCTTGAAAAAGCCGCAGAGGGCTGGCTACCTGCTTAAACGAAGCATACGGATGATTGAGAAATGGAATCAAATCGTGCATAAGAGGGCGTCCTCCCCCCGATTCCGCCTGGCCGCCCTCAGAAGGGCCTGCACGGAGCGGATGTCCGACCGCGTGCCCAGGCCGCAGGCCGGAGCCAGGATGTCGGACCCCATGTTGAGGGCGGCGCGGGCCATGGCCTGAACCTTCTCCTCCGAGGCGAAAGCCAGGCCGAAGGAGCTGACGTTGCCCATAACCTTGCGGGGCGCGAGGTGCTCCCGCGCCGTGCGCAGGTTCACCATCGCGTCGAAGCTGAAGGCGTCCGCCTCCACCGCGGCCAGTTCGGAGAAGACGTTCTTCATCTGCCCGCAGATGTGGACGATGAAGCGCATGTCGGGAAACGCGCAGCGTACCCCGCGGATCAGCTCGTTGAGGTACCGGACGGCGAACTCCCGGAAGTAC
>CAJPSE010000071.1 GCA_905373185.1 uncultured Fretibacterium sp. | reverse complement strand
GACGAAGGGCGCGTAATGGCGATAGCGCGTCCCAGGGGACCGCGCGCTCGGGACCTCCGGGCGGCCGAGGGGCACACCCAGAAAATCCTCCAGCGCCTCCCGCGAGAGCCCTCCCGGACGAAGCAGGAGCGGCGGCTCGGCCGTCATGTCCAGCACGGTGGACTCGATCCCCACGGACACGGGTCCGGCGTCGAGGATCATATCGGCCCGTCCCCCGAGGTCCTCCCACACACTGTCCGCATCCGTGGGACTGGGGCGCCCGCTCCGGTTGGCGCTGGGCGCCGCCAGCGGGAACCCGGCCGCCTCTATCAGGGCGGCGGCGACGGGATGGTCCGGCATCCTGAGGGCCGCCGTATCGAGCCCCCCCCGCGTCGCGGCGGGCACGATGGGTTGGGCCGGAAGCACCAGGGTCAGGGGGCCGGGCCAGAAGGCCGACATGAGGCTCCGGGCCCGCGGGGTCGGACGGGTCAGCCGCTCGGCCTCCTCCCGGCGCGCCAAATGCAGGATCAGCGGGTTGTCGGAGGGCCGCCCCTTTGCGCGATAGATGCCCCGGACCGCATCGGCGTCCAGGGCGTTCGCCCCCAGCCCGTAGACGGTCTCCGTCGGAAAGGCGACCAAGCCGCCGCGCCTCAGGACCGCGGCGGCCTCCCGCAGGACGGCGGGATCGGGGTTCCAGGGATCGACCGGAACGCGAAGGGTGTTCATGCCCCGCCGCCGTCCCGGAATCTCTCATGAAAGCGCTCCCGGAACTCCGGGAAGGTCCCGGCCAGTATGGCCTCCCGCGCCCTCTCGGCGAGGCTCACGGCGGCGCGCAGGTTGTGCCAGGTGCACAGCCGCGCCGCCAGGATCTCCCCGCACCGGTACAGGTGCCGCAGATAGGCCCTCGTGAAATTGCGGCAGAGATAGCAGTCGCACTCGGGGTCCAGGGGGGAGAAGTCGCGCTCGTACCTCTGGGCCTTGATGTTGACCCTCCCGAAGGAGGTGAAGAGGGTCCCGTTGCGCCCGTTGCGCGTGGGGAGCACGCAGTCGAACATGTCCACGCCCCTGGCGATGCCCTCCACGATGTTCGGCGGGTAGCCCACCCCCATCAGGTAGCGCGGCCTCTCCCGCGGCATGGCGCCGTTCAGGAAGTCCAGGATGCGGTACATGACGTCGTGGGGCTCCCCCACCGAGAGCCCGCCGATCCCGTACCCGGGGAAGTCCATCGCCGTGATCTCCCGGACGCTTTGCAGCCGCAGGTCGTCATAGACGGAGCCCTGGACGATCCCGAAGAGGGCCTGGTCCTCCCTGGTATGGGCGGCCCGGCACCGCCCGGCCCACAGCGTGGTGCGCTCCAGGGCCGCCGTCGCCTGCTCGTGCGTCGCCGGGAAGGGACCGCACTGGTCGAAACACATGGCGATGTCGCTGCCCAGAAGCTCCTGAACCCGCATCGCCCACTCGGGAGACATCACGTGTTCGGAGCCGTCCAGATGGGACCGGCAGCGCACGTCCCGGTCCGTAACCTTGTTGAGCTGCGCGAGCGAGAAGACCTGGAAGCCCCCGCTGTCCGTCAGGATGGGCCGCTTCCAGCCCATGAAGCGGTGAAGCCCCCCTGCCTCGGCGACAAGCTCCGCACCGGGCCGAAGGTTGAGGTGGTAGGTATTGCCCAGTATGATCTGGGCCCCGATCTCCTCGAGCTCGGGGGGAGTCATGGCCTTCACCGTGGCCTGCGTCCCCACCGGCATGAACACCGGTGTCCTGATGACGCCGTGGGGCGTCGTCAGGACACCGGCACGCGCGCCCGTCCGGGGACAGACCGCCTCCAGCCTGAACTCAAACATGGGAACGCCCCCATCCGAAAAGTGCGCAGGCGTTTTCCTCCACCTGTCCGGACAGCGTCTCAAGCGCCACCCCCCTCGCCGCGGCGACGGCCTCGTAGGCGTACCGCACATAGGAGGGCTCGTTGAGCTTTCCCCGGAACGGCTTGGGGGCCATCCAGGGACAGTCCGTCTCCAGCAGCAGCCGGTCCGCCGGGATCCGGGCGGCGACCTCGCGGAGCTCGTCGCTCCGTGCCCAGGTCACGGCCCCGCCAATGGCGCACCAAGCCCCGAGCCCAAGGACCCGGTCGAGGTACCCAAGGCCCCCGCTGTAGCAGTGGAAGAGCAGCTTCAGGGAGCTCCGCATTCCGGGCTCGAGCCCCTCCAGCATGGACAGCGCGTCGTCCATCGCGTCCCGGACGTGCAGCACCAGCGGCTTCCGGACGGCCGCCGCCCACTCCAGGTGCATCCGGAACACGGAGCGCTGCACGTCGCGGGGGGAATGGTCATAATAGTAGTCCAGCCCCGCCTCCCCGAGCGCGACGACCCGCTCGTCTGCGGCCAGGGCCAACAGCGCCTCCGGAAGGCCGTCCGCATAACGGGACGCCTCGTGAGGGTGGACTCCGACCGCCGCGTAGACGCCGTTCTCCTTGAAACGATGGGCCATCCCGACCGCCTCCCGGCTCTCCTCCAGGTCGCAGCCGACGACCACCATGCGCCCGACTCCGGCCTCGGCGGCGCGGCGGACAAGGACGTCGGCGTCCTCCCTCAGCTCGTCGGAGTTGAGATGGCAGTGGGAATCAATCAGCATAAAAAACCTCCAAAGCCTCAAGATAACGGACATGGGGCTCCGCCCCATACCCCGCCCAGGGGACGCGTCCCCTGGGAACCCCGGACGGGAACTATCCAGGAAAACACTGATTTTATTCACGAAGCCCCCCGGTGGTACCCCAGCTTGCTGCTTTTGAGGAAGGAACTTGCCGGGGCCGCCGCTATCCTGATAGCGGCGTGGGGGCTTTAAGCAGACGACCGGCGAGGTACGAGCCGTGTCGGTCGCTTAGGTTCTTCACCAGGGGGCGAAGCCCCAATATTATTAATGAAAACAGCGCAGAAAGGCCTCGAAGAGCTCCGGGGCCGCGCTCATGCGCTCCTCGTAAACCGCGCGGCAGCGCGCCACGTCCGCGGCAATCTGCTCCGTCAGACGCGCGGCGTCCGAAAAACGCCGCTCGGGCCTGAGCCGCTCGAGGAAGAACACGGCCAGCTCCGCCCCATAGAGGTCCCCCTCGAAGTCCAGGACGAAGACCTCGGCGCGCCGCTCGTGGACATCACCGAAGGTCGGGTTGCGGCCCATCGAGAGCGCGCCGCAGCGCCACCGCCCCCGTGCGATCAGGGACACGGCATAGACGCCGTCGGCGGGGAGCGTTCTCGGCCCTCCAATGTTCAGGTTCGCCGTCGGATACCCCAGCTTGCGCCCCCGTTCGTCCCCGTGCAGGACGTCCGTCCGGAGGAACCAGGGGTACCCCAGGTCGGCCGCGGCGCCCAAGACATCCCCCCGCCGCACTCGGCCGCGTATCGCGGAGCTGGAGATTTTTTCCCCATCCCCTCCTCCGCGCTCCAGCAGGTCCTCCGCGAAGAACGCCGTCCCATCCTCGCGGCAGAACCCCTCGAGGAGCGACGCCGTCCCCATCCCCTCGACCCCGAAGCGGAAGTCCCTGCCCACGACGACCCCCTCCACGTCCGCCAGGAATTTCAGCTCCGCCCAGAAATCGTGGGGGGCAAGGTTCCTCATGCGCTCGTCGAACGGAAGAACGATCAGATGGGGGATCCCCAGGACGCACCGGATGAGCTCCCGCTCCCTGACGGTGAAGAGGGTCGAGCGCATCGTCCCCAACACGAGCCCCGGGTGCGGGGAGAAGGTCGCGACCCCCCAGTCCGTGCCCAGGGAACGCGCCATGGACCGGGCCCGGTCCAGAAGGCGGACATGTCCGCGATGAAAGCCGTCGAAGGCACCAAGGACCAGGATCATGTCCCCTCCGCCTCATCCCGAACGGAGATGTTGGCACGGGGCCGCAGCAGAATCTCCCCCCCGCCCCTTTCTCCGGCCTCCTTTTCACCAACCTCCCTGTCGGCAAAGCCTATCATCCCGGCTCCCTCGACGCACAGGCCGCCCGCGAACCCCACGGTCCCGGGAACATAGCGGCCGGCCTCCCGCAGGGGCACGGGAAGGCCGTTCAGAATGCGCGCCTCCGCCCGCTCCGTCAGGAGAATCCGATGGAAGGGGGCGACGGCCTCCCTCGGGGAACGCAGCGGCGCGGAAGCGAGCGCCGAGAGGTCGGACAGGGCCTCGGAGACCCGAAAAGGGCCGATCGAAAGGCGGCGCAGGGCCTCGATGTGGGCGCCACAGCCCAGCCTGGCCCCGATGTCCCGCGCGAGGCTGCGGATATAGGTGCCCCTGCCACAGACGACCTCGATCTCGACGCGGCCGTCCGCCAGGGCGGAGCGGCGGCGAACGCTCTCCATCATCACCGGCCGCTCCGGCAGAACGCCGCCCCGCCCGGAACGGGCCAGGCGGTGCGAGGGCTCCCCGTTTACCTTCAGGGCGGAGATCTCGGGGGGCCGCTGCATCCTCATGCCCCAGAAGGAGGGCAGGACCCGGTCGAAGGCGGCCTCATCCACGCACGCGGCATCGCCGCGGAAGACCACCTCGCCGGTTCGGTCGCAGGTGTCCGTCTCCGCTCCCAGGCGCACCGTCGCCCTGTAGACCTTGGGAAGCCGCATCACGTAGTCCGAGAGGCGCGTCGCGGACCCCACGAGGACGACCAGGAGTCCCGAGGCCGTGGAGTCCAGGGTTCCGGCATGCCCGACGCGCACGCCCTTGCCGAAGGCCCGCCGCACCCGGGCGACACAGTCCGTGCTCCGGACGCCCTCCGGCTTGTCAACGATCAGCAGCCCATTCGGCATGGCGCTCTTCCAATGCGGACCGAACCTTTCGCACAACGTCCTTCACGGGGCCCTCCAGGGTCGCCCCGGCAGCCCTGGGGTGCCCGCCCCCTCCGAGGCTCCGGGCGACGGCCGCGGCCGGGACCGTGCCCTCCTCGGATCGAAAACTGATCTTGACCCGCCCCGGCTCCAGCTCGGAGAGGATCATGGCGAAACGGACCCCACGGACTGTCAGCAGCTGATTGACCAGCCCCTCGGTGTCCGCGGCCCGAGAGCCCGTCTCGGAGAAGTCGCCGTGCGAGAGCCACGACAGGGAGAACTCCCCGTCCCTCCCCCAGACCTCGATGCGGGAGAGGGCCCGCGCCCAGAGCGCCATGGCGTTCAGCGATCGGTTGTGGTAGACGCGCGCCTCGATCCGCGACGGGTCCACCCCCAGCTCCAGAAGGTCCGCCGCCAGGCGATGAGCCCGCGGCGTCGTGTTGCTGAACATGAAGGCCCCGGTGTCCGTGACGAGCCCGGTATACAGGCTCTCAGCAATGGCCGTCGTCACCTTCCAGCCCTCCGACCTGAAAAGGCGGTACAGGAGCTCCGTGGTCGAGGAACAGGAAGGGTCGACGCAGTTCAGGGTCCCGTATCGAGAGTTGTCCTCGTGGTGGTCCAGGTTCAGGACGGTCGTCCCCGGCGCACGGCCCTTGACGCCCCGAACCCCGCGGTCCTCGTTCGAGGAGTCCAGAAAGACATAGAGCTCCCCCGTATCGTCAAAGGCGAGCTCCTCGCAGGAAAGGTATTCGTCCGTGTGGGGCAGGAAGCGGTACGGCATGGGAAGCGACGCGTCGGGCCCCATCCAGCGCACCCGGCGCCCCAGGAGCGCACCGGCCTCGAAGAGCGCCGACGCCGACCCGACGGCATCCCCGTCGGCCTTCTGGTGAATGAACAGAGTCCAGCGGGAAAACGCCCTCAGAAGCGCGGACACCTCGGCAAAACAGGGCTCGGAACGCTCAGTCATCCGTCTCCTCCTCCGAACCGCCCTCCGCCCCCTGCTCGGGAAGGGAGTCGAGCCCCAGGCGGTGCAGGATCCCGTCGATCCTCTCCCCGTAGTCCACGCTCCGGTCCGGAACGAAATCCAGGGCCGGGATATGGCGCAGGGTCAGCACCTGACCCAGCAGGGTCCGGAGCGCCCCCTTCACGCCCTGGAGCTCCTCCTGGAGGGCGGCGCGCCGGTCCGGGTCCACGGCGGTGAAGAACACCCGCGCCTGTTCCAGGTCACGGGAACATTCCACGCCCGTGATGATGGCGTCCTTCACGGCCTCGTTCTTGATGCGGTGCTCCAGCAGAAGGGCTATTTCCCGCTGGAGCTGCTTGTTGATTCGCGCCATGCGAAACGTCCCCAAAACCCTTCACCCCTTTATTTCCTTCCGGTCCCGGCGCCCTGTCCCAACCTCGGTCTACAGGCTGCGCTTCTCCTCGACGACCTCGTAGGCCTCCAGGACGTCGCCGACCTCGAAGTCCTGGAACCCCTCGAGCGCGATGCCGCAGTCGAATCCCGCCTTGACCTCGCGGGCCTCGTCCTTGAAGTGACGGAGGGTCGCGATGCCGCCGTCCCAGATGACGATCCCCGCACGCACGACGCGCACCCGCGCGCTGCGGCGGACCAGCCCCTGCATGACGTGGCAGCCGGCGATCTTGCCCGCCTTCGGGATCTTGAAGATCTCCCGGATCTCCACCTCGCCCAGGCGCTCCTCCCTGAGGTTGGGCTTCAGGAGCCCGCTCATCGCGGCCTTGACGTCGTCGATGACGTCGTAGATGATGTCGTAGGTCCGAATCTCCACCCCGTCCGCCTCGGCGGCCCGCTTGGCGTTGGCGTCCGGCCGGACGTTGAAGCCGATGATGACCGCGTTGGAGGTCGAGGCCAGCATCACGTCGGACTCCGCGATGCGCCCGACGCCCCGGTGCACGATGGTGACCCCCACCTCGTTGGTCGCCAGCTTCTCCAGGGATGCAGCCAGGGCCTCCAGAGAGCCCTGCACGTCGCACTTCACCACGAGGCTCAGCTGCGGGATCTGCCCCGACTGCATCTGGGCGTAGAGGTCCTCTAGGGACGCCCGCTTCGACGGGGCCCCCGCGTCCCGCTCGCGGGCGCGGCTGTCCGCCAGGGCGCTGCGCGCCTCCCGCTCGCTCTGAACGACGGTGAAGGTCTCACCGGGCTGCGGGACCTCGTCCAGCCCCAGGATCTCCGCGGGGATGCTCGGGCCGGCCTTCTTGATCGGCTTGCCCGCCCAGTCGAACAGGGCCCTCACCTTTCCCCACGCCGACCCGAAGAGGACGATGTCGCCGCGCTGCAGCGTGCCCTGCTGCACGATGACGGTCGCCACGGGGCCCTTGCCCTTGTCCAGCTGGGCCTCCACGACGACGCCCGTCGGGGACGCCCCGGGGTCCCCCTTCAGCTCCTGCATCTCCGCGACCAGGAGCACCATCTCCAGAAGCTGAGGGATGCCGTCGCCCGTCTTGGCGGAGACGTCCACCATGACCACGTCGCCGCCCCACTCCTCCGGGACCAGGCCGACGTCCGCAAGCTGCTGGCGGACGCGGTCCGGCTTGGCCGCAGGCTTGTCCACCTTGTTCACCGCCACCACGATCGGGACCTTCGCCGCCTTCACGTGGTCGATCGCCTCCCGCGTCTGGGGCATGACCCCATCGTCGGCGGCCACGACTAGGATGACGATGTCCGTCACACTCGCGCCCCGCGCGCGCATCGCCGTAAAGGCCTCGTGACCGGGGGTGTCCAGGAAGACGATTGGCTTCTTGTCGTGCGTGACGATGTAGGCGCCGATATGCTGCGTGATCCCCCCGGCCTCCTGCGCGGTCACGTTGGCGTGGCGGATGTGGTCCAGCAGCGTCGTCTTCCCGTGGTCCACGTGCCCCATGACCGTGACGATGGGGGGACGCTCCGTCAGGACGGGCGACGGCCCCGCGGGCTTGGGCTTCGGACCCTTCCCGGCCTTTCCTTTCCCTCCGGGCTCGGACTTCGGCTTCTCCTCGGGCCGGAGGACGAACTCCACCCCGAAGGCCCCCGAGAGGACATCCCGCACCTTCGCATCGGCGGGCGCC
>CAJPSE010000070.1 GCA_905373185.1 uncultured Fretibacterium sp. | reverse complement strand
AGAGGAATATCGCCTTGTCCGTAACGCTGATGACGTCCCTGGAGACCATGGCATCGCCGGAGACGGCCGCCTCCCAGCTCTCCCCGCCCATCAGGCGTTCCCGAAGCGCCTCCGCGTCCCCGCTGGCGGTGAAACGGGCCAGATGCACCTTGAAGCCCTCGGGCTGACGGTAGAACAACTCCTTCATGGTGTCGTAGAAGCGGACCGCCTCGTCCTCGCTGACGACGACCTCACCGACGGCGGTACGCATGAGCTGCTCGTTGGCCATTTGCCGAGCAATCCCCTTCTTGTAATCCTCGACCTTGATGCCCGAACGCTCCAGGGACTGATAGAAGGCCTCGCGCGTTGGAAACGCCTGGTCGGCATACTCCTTCATCGCCTGCTCCGCCTCGGCGTCCGTCACCTGGATCCCCCGGTCCCGGACCTCCTGGGCAAGCTGAAGCTCGAACGCGTACTGGTCCAGCAGGGACTTGTAAAGGGCCGGCATATCCAGAGACGCCGTTCCGCGCTGCCCATAGTTCTCCAGATAGTTCCTCAGCCGCTGCTCCAACTCGGACCGCATCAGAGGCCTTCCATTGACCTGAGCCACCTCGTAGTCCTCCATCGCCCCATTCGAGGAGGGGCGCGGCCCTCTTCGGGTTCCTCGCCCCTCGTACATGAGGAACGTCGAGAGCAGAAAGGCCACCACAATCGCAAGCATGATCCAACGCATCTGAGTCCGCAGCTTCCGCATCACCATATCGACCATCGTCCTTCTTTCACCACAAAATTCATGCACCACAAAATTCACGGCAGAATAAAAATGTGCGCCCCACGCAGGGAGGCCACGGATTCAGATTTTATCATATCGGCCCGCCCCCAGCTCCAGCGCTTCCCTACGTCTCCGCCAGGGAGCGTCCCACCTTCAGGTCCGTCTCCAGCGGAACGGAGAGGCGGCCGGCCCCCCTCATGACCTCGGACAGGGCCGCCCCGACCTCCTCGGCCCGGCCGGCCGGGCACTCGCAGACCAGGGAGTCGTGCACCTGAAGAAAAAGCCTGACGGCCCCATCCCCGGCGAAGCGCCGGGCGAACTCGACCATCGCCCGGCGGGCGATGTCCGCGGCCGTCCCCTGAATGGGGGTGTTGACGAGGATGCGGTTCAACCCGTTCCGGTCCCGAATCCCCTCCGCCGCCTCCGTCACGGGACGAATCCGTCCATCGAGGGTCCGGGCATAACCGAGCGCCCGGGCCTGCGCGGCGCCCAACCCCCGGCAACGCGTCGAAGTAGCGCCTGACGATCCCGGCCGCCTCCCCGCGGTCCACGCCCAGCCGTTCGGCCAGACCGAAAGCGCTCATCCCATAGAGGAGTCCGAAGTTGACCATCTTCGCCACGCGGCGCAGCTCGGGGGTGACGAAATCCGGCTCGACGCCGAAGACCCAGGACGCCGTCTCCCGATGGATGTCCACCCCCCGACGGAAGGCCTCAATCAGCCGCGGTTCCTGCGAAAAGTGAGCCAGGACGCGCAGCTCGACCTGAGAGTAGTCCGCGGCGACGAAGACGTTTCCCTCCCTGACCGGAACCAGCCCCGCCTTGATTCGCTCCGCCCAGTGGCCGAAGGCCGGCAGGTTCTGGAGGTTCGGGTCCCGGCTGCTGAGCCGCCCCGTCCCGGTGAAGGCCGCCTCGAAGGTCGTGTGGATAATGCCCCCGCCGAGCTCGGCCGATTTCCGCAGGGGGACGACGAAGCCGCTGAGCATCTTGGAGAGCTCGCGATGCTCCAGGAGAAGCCGTGGGACCCCGCCGTTCGGAAGGGCCGCCAGCCCCTCCAGGACGGATGCGCTCGTGGAGAAGGCCGTCTTGCCCTTGGTCCTGGCTCCGCTGGGAAGCCCCAGGCGGTCGAACAGAAGCTCCGCGACCTGTTTGGGGGAGTTCAGGTTGACCGCCTCTCCCGCCTGCTCCGTGACCTCCCCCTCGATGGCGGCGATGCGCGCCTCCAACTCGGCACGAAGCGACTCGAACCTCTCGAAGTCCAGCCGAACCCCTGCCCTCTCCATCGCGACCAGCACGGGGATCAGGGGAAGGTCGAGCTCCTCCATCACCGTCCTGAGCCCCTCGTGACGGTCTATCTCGGCGTCGAGCCCCCGGGCCGTCTCCAGAAGCCTCAGAGCGGGCGGCGTCTCCCCCGGCAAGGGGGGCAAAAGGGTCGAGGGCGTGTGCGAGGCGAGGTCGGGATGTAGCAAATAGTGGGCCGTCTTCAGGTCCCACACGCGCAGCGTCCCGAACGGCACGCCAAAGCGGCCCATGAGCGTTTTGCAGTCGTCCGTGAACACCGTGCGAACGCCGCTGGCCAGGAGGCGCTCCAGGTCGGGGAGCCTCCCCTCGGCGAAGCGCCCGTCCGCGACAGCCGCCTGGAAACGGGGTACCGCCTTCCCCGAATCCTCTCCCCCCTCCAAAAGGACGACCCCGACCACCTCGGCCCCCATCAGGGCCTCGAAGGGGACGGGCGCCCCGCGGACGGGAGGGGATTCCTCCTCGGTCCCCGGCCGATTCTCCTCCGCGTCCCAAACCTTTCGCTTCAGGCGTTCCGCGAGCTTCGAAAGCCCCAGACGCGCGCAGAGTGACAGGGCCCGCTCCGGTTCCGGAGCGGCGGAGAGGCAGACATCGAGCTCGACGGGGACGTCGAGGCGCAGACGGATGAGCTCGCGGCTTTGGAACGCGGAGTCCCGTCCCGCCTCCAGTTTTTTGCGGACCGCGGGACGGACCTCGTCCAAGGAGGCGAAGAGGCGCTCCAGGTTCCGCCACTGTCCGATCAGCTGCAGGGCGGTCTTCTCCCCCACGCCGGGGACGCCGGGGACGTTGTCCGCGGCATCGCCCAGGAGCGCCAGATAGTCCGGGACCGACTCGGGAGGAAAGCCGTGGTCTCGCTCGAAGGCGGCCGCATCGTACTCCGCCAGGGTCGTAATGCCCTTCATCGGGCGCATCATCGTCACACCCTCGCCCAGGACCTGCTGGAGGTCCTTGTCGGAGGACAGGATCACGGCCCGCCGTCCCGCTCCGACGGCCTTCAAGGCCAGGGACGCGATGACGTCATCCGCCTCCACGCCCCCCACGGAGAGGACGGGATACCCCATCGGCTCCAGGAGCTCGCGCAGGAGCGGAACCTGCGGCTTGAACTCCTCGGGGGTCGGCCTGCGCTGTTCCTTGTACTGCGGAAAGGCCTCGTGCCGGAACGTCGGGCCGGGCGCGTCGAACACCACGGCACAGCAACTGGGGGACAGGTCCTCCTCCACCCGGGCCAGCATGTTCATGAATCCGGTGATCGCGTTGGTCGGGGTCCCATCCGGGGCCGAGAGAGGCGGCACGGCGTAGAAGGCCCTGAAGGCCAGACCGTGCCCATCGACGATCAAAATTTTTCCCGTCTTTTCCATCGTTTACAAAAACCTCCTGAACTGCTCTCTCATCCTTGTAACATGGAACAGGGGTTTTGTAAAGGCAAGGACTTTCTCCCAAAACCGCAGGCAAAATTTTCAACGGGTGATAAAGACAGGGTTTGCACACTTTACACTGCACATGACGGATGCAAAAGGAGAGTGGGCTCAATCTATACAACAACGCACTTTATTCCTCATAGGCTATCGCAACCTGCGGTTTTGAGCTGAGTCACGTCACTTTACGTTGACATTATGGCCTCATGAAGTAAAATTTAAGCATCATTCAGGCGCCGCTCTTAGTCGAGCGAGCGCGATTATGAAGCAGAGGAGCGCCTTTCGGCGCTCCTATTCTTTTATCTCAACAGGCACTCTTGGAAGAAAACTTCATTTAAGGCAATTCTTTCATCCGCCTCATCCCACAGAGCCTGATCGTAGGTGTCCGACGCGCCGTGAGCCAACCGGACAATGATGTTTTCGTCTTTCGCGGTCTTAACGGCTGGAAGCATATCTCCGTCCCCGGATAAAAGAATCACCGTCTCTACCCTACCGGAAAGGCAGACAGAGGCAATATCCAAGCCCAGCATCAAATCGACCTGCTTCTGCTCAAAAATAGGCTTGTTGTTTTTATCCTCCCCACGATATTTGAGCTTCCCGAGCCTTACCGACATTCGAGGGAATTTTTTCAGACAGTCATAGAATCTCTGCGCGTTGTTGAATCGCTCTTTGTCGTCTTCCGAAGGATCTGAGGATTTATAAGGCAGACAGTTGTAATAATAGGCCCTCCAAAGCTCCATAGAAGAGCCCAGCAGACGGGAAACCAATTTCTGATAGTCGAGCTTGAACTTTTCCGTATTGATCTTGTTCAAATACCCACCATCGATAAAAACCGCCGCCTTTTCAGCCATGAAGATCACCTCACGGCTATTATAGCAGGATTGTCAGGGCTGTATGCGTTGCGCCCCTACGCTCACTACCTATTAGAGGTCCCCCTGTCAAGGACCAAAAAGAGAGCAAGAAGAGGTTAGGTCAAGTTTCAAGAAACAAGGAACTTTTCATATATATTTTGCGGAATTATTCTTCCCGGTAACACCGTGTGCGGACGCTCCTCATTGTAAAATCCGAACCACCACCTCAGTGCCTGGTGCTATTTTTTGCCTGCGGTTGTGGTTTTCCGAAGGGGCCACAAGCTAACCCCCAATCCAATCCAACCCAAGCCATGCCCTACATATCCGCTTTGACATTATTGAAGATGCGCACGTCAGTGCTGGTCCCGTCGCGGAAAAGGACCTGAACGGACGCGAACCGGATGGTTTTGGGAGTTGAGAACAGCCGGTGTTTGTCCCATAGGTTTATGGCCTCCATAATCTGTCCTTGTATTTCATCGGGTGCACTATGCCCGCTCCTGATCCTATCGACCGCCCCGTCCAACATGGCATCGAGGTCGGGAAGTTCCGAATCGGAGACGAACTTTCGTTCCCTATCCGGAACATCCGTATTGATTCCAAACCGGATTTTCTCGATGGCGGAGTTGTCCGGCAAAAAGAAGAGGTCGGTGGCAAGGATATTTTCCTCCTCGATTTTTTCAAAGGTCACCCATGGCTGAGCACGGCGCAGAATCTCCGTTTTTACCTTCTGGAGACGGGCTTTCGCCGTATCTATCGTCGTAATGAAAGGGCCGTAACGCCGATCGTCCGTTCCGATAAATTGTACGTAGACCGTTACAACGGGCAAGATGGGCGTCGTGATGCCGAGATCGGGATAGGGCAGCCCCGTACTCGGATCCCGTTGAGGCAGGAATCCCGTAGTTTGATAGTCCGCTTCCTCGGAAAACTTGTAGAAAATCTCCTTTGCCGGTCTGCTCGGAGTTATGGAAAAATGGACCGTCCCCGGATAAAAAGCCTTATTGGCGGGATTCGTATAATCTTCCTGGACGGATACCAGGTCCAGATAGACGGCCGGAGGTGCTTCCTCGGATCTGGGGCTCTCCTCTCCGCGCTCCTTCGAGGCCGGGCCCAGGCCGGCCAGAAGCCGCTGCGCGGGCCCCTCCGGGGTTGCCATGACGGCCAAGCCCCACAGCAGTGTGAAGGTCAGGGCGCAGGCGCCCGCATCCACCATCCAAGGCGTGTACCAGCGGCCCCTCGGCATCCGGCAGAGGACAAAGACGAGAACGGAGAGGGACAGGATCGGCAAAGCCAGATTGAACCATGGCCAGCGTTGAGAGAGCTCGTAGACCAAGGCGAACAGCACCAGGAAAAAGGTACCCGCCCTTATGGAAAAGGCGCGCCTTACGATCATGCGCAGGCAGGCGTAGATAGTAGAAAGGGAGAAGCCCGTACCAGTTCGCAGCTCAAGGGATCGGGCATACTCGCGAAGGTCCAGGCCCTCGGGGTTCTCCTTTAGCCTGCGCCAGAAATCGCGTATGCGGCGGCACTGTTCCTCGGGCAGGGAAGCACCATGCCGGGGGTGCGTAAGGCGTTCCAGATAGGCATCCTCGTAGAAATCCACGATCGCGTCGAAGATCCCACCGCCGTAGAGCGTGGCGGCGCCGCGCCCCGGGTTCTTGCTGCGGTGGGTCAGGCCATTCAGACGTTCTCCCCACCCGGGGGATTTCTCCATGCGGCGGAACGTGCGCATCACACTCGACACGTTGCGCCCCAGCACGATAGCAACATCCCTCATCCCCCAAAGAACGGGGCCATCCTCGCTCCAAACCAGATGGTTCAGGTCGGGGCGGTCGGCAGCGTACTGCTCCTCCAGTCGCTCGTACTTGTGCGCGGCACCCGTGTCGTGCAGCTGGTAGTCCAAGACATAGCTCTCCATTCTTCGACGGATCGAGGCGCGCGCCTCGCAAAACGCCAGGAACCTGTTCGTCAGCTTCAGCTGCAGCTCCCGCGGCAGAGTGTCCGCACCCTCACCCTCCCCGAATGCCCTCATGAACATCCTCCCCATCGAATGAATGCGGCCCTGCAGGGCCGCATTCATTATAGCGCCTTCCCGGTGAATACCCGTGAAAATTGTCTATTAAGAAAGGCTTTTCCTTTGTATTAGAGGATTATCGTATGTGGGCTAGGCCTTGCGTCCCATCTCCCAGAGTACCGTTCCGCAAAACACCCCTAAACCTCTTACGACCCACGCTATTGCCGGATACACATAAGATCCCAAACGCCAATAATAGGCTTCATCCAAGGTGTTGCCGGACACCGACCTTATCCCCCCGATTGACTCGCCCGCGTCAACGAACATTTCCGCCGTGACAAAGCCCCCGACCATAAGCACGATGGAGATGATAAACAAGCTCCATTTGGCAAAGGACGAGGTTCTTGTGTGAGGCAGATAGGGCGACCAGGATTCCTTTTTCCTGTCAGCCCTTGTCGCCTCTCCGGACTTATTGACAGAAAACTCCTCAGCGAAAATGGAGCCTTCGGTGTGTATCCATGCCTCATCCTCTCCGCGCAGCAGGGTGTCCCGTTTTATCTCGCCTTTTTTGATGGCCTCGCGAACCGATTTCCCGCTCATACGCAGAGTTGTCTTTCCCCCATCCCAAGAGATATCGTACTGCTTGTCCAGCTCCTGCAATCAATACGCCTCCTCAGATCATTTTTCCAAATCCTGGAGTTTCCTGGATTCTCGCTGGAGCGCCCCACGCCACCTCTCAGACATCCCCGCGCCGCTGTCGTTCGGGAACCATTAAGCCCCAGGCAAGACTTCAACCCTTTTTATGATAGCTTTTATCGCGTCGACAACCAGGCTGGCCGTCTTATCGCAGTCCTTTCCGGAGTCCGGGGCCTGGTACTCCGGCAACATACCGGCGGGAATTTTGATGATAGCCTCATAGCCGGGAACCACAACAGCAAAGCTCCTGTCGCTCTCCTCAAAATTCCTTCTGAAGTTCGCCCTGAAAACAGCCGGGTCCTCCAGAACGACCGAATTCTTTTCGGTTAACAGATTCAACAGCTCCGGCCATTCCTCCCTTCGCCAACTCCGTGCCAAAGGGACAAAAAATTTCTTTCGGATATCCGGCCTGTGCGATCCGATACAGCCAGGGGATACATAGGCATCCATGACAAATCTGCCCATGATATGCGAGAATTTCAGATAAGGGGTAATCGCAGTCTCCAGAACCGTCTTATCGACCTCGATGCTTTTTTCCAGCGTCCAGGACATATCGTCACGGATCTCCCGCGCCTCAAAGAGCGCGCGGGACTGCCCGAGGTTGTTGCCCAGCCACAGGGCTACCTGGATTTCTGTGAACTGTGACTCCTCCTCCCGAGGACACAGGTGAAATTCCCGGGCATAGTCCCCGGTGGTCTTCAACGGAACGACAAAGCCCTGGCCGTCCCAATACACCTCTTCCTCGTCCGGATCCCGGCCGGGACTGAGGATCCGAAGGCAGTTGTCCGCCAGGCTTTTCATCCTCCTTCGGATGGAGGCAGCGCCGGCAAACCACTCCTGGTGGTGTGTTTCCAGATACTCCAGGTAATGTCGGAGGATAGGATCCCGGTTCCCACCCTGCAGGCAATCAATGTTCTGCAGCACACGGACGATATCTTCCCAGGTCAGGCGCAGG
>CAJPSE010000069.1 GCA_905373185.1 uncultured Fretibacterium sp. | reverse complement strand
GAACGGACACCACTATCCGCTGTCCCCGGAGCTTTCTGGCGACATGCTCATCAAGCTCACGGCCATGCAGATGCTGCCGCCCCCTCCGGAATACGTCTACCAGTGGAAGTATGCGGGCGGCGTGTACCGAAATATCGGCAACGCAGAGGCGTTCAAGGCCTTCTGCGCCGCTGCACTCGGGTACGGCGAGGCCCTGTTCGCGCGCGAGCGGATGCTGCAGGAGCTCGTCGAGGCAGCGGAGACCGTCGAGGCCGTGGAGGCGGTCTCCTGGGATACTGTGCCGAAGGAGGGGTAGCGGTGAAGACGTTGTTTGCGATTTTATTGGCGGGTACGATTCTTCTATCAATTATGGCTGCGTTAGCATGTGCCATCCACGAGGGCGGCCATTACCTAGCCGCCCGATTCTTCGGGAAGCGGCTGAAATTCCGGTTCGCGTGGGGGCGCTTCGGCGTCCCCCGCTTCGTCTGGAACATGCCGGTCTTTTATCAGTGCGAGATGTGGAAGGCGAAGGTCATCGCCGCGGCAGGATTCGGGGCGGAGCTCTTTGCCGCCGTTGTGCTGCTGGCGGCGTGGCACGAGTTCGGGCGGTGGTACGCGGGCGTGGCTGTGGCGCACCTCGCGGCGTACCGGTGGTATGCCGGGGATGCGTCAGATTTCAGGTGGTTCAGGAGGGGATAGCATGAGCGAGTTCGAGAAGTGCCTGGGGATCGTCTTCGGGGCGGAGGGCGGGTACGTAAACGATCCCGTGGACCGGGGCGGCCCGACGAATATGGGGATCACCGCGGGGACTCTCAAGACGGCCTTCGAGCGCGGGTTGGTCGGGCACCACAACGTTAAGGTCCTGACCCGTAGTGAGGCAGCGAAAATCTACGAGGTGCTCTACTGGGGCCCGTCCAAGGCATCGCAGATGCCCTGGCCGCTCAATCTGCTGCACTTCGACGCGGCGGTGCACCTCGGTGTGGGCGGTGCAGGGAGGGTGCTCCAGAGCACCTTGAACCGTATCCTGGGGGACGGGGCCGTGACGGTGGACGGCAGCGTCGGCCCCAAGACGATGGAGGCTTTGAAGCCGTGCCTGACGAAGCCGGAGAACGTTCGGGCCGTCTGCCTGACGCTCCTCGACGTCCGGAAGGCATACTTCCTGCGGATCGTCGAGCGGGACGAGAAGCAGGGAAAGTTCTTGAAGGGCTGGATGAACCGGCTCAAGAAGCTGCGAGGGTACGTCGATGAAGCTGCTTGAGCTGGTCCCGGAGCTGGGGAAGATCGTTGACGACCTGGTGTCCACCCCAGAGGAAAAGCGCGAGGCGCAGCTTCGCCTGAAAGAGCTGGAAATCCGGGACCAGGAGGCGCGGTTCGGAGCGCTGGCAGCCTGGCGAAGCAACAAAAGCCTGTTCGTCTCGGGGGCGATCCCGGCCATCCTCTGGACGGTCGTGTTCACGGCGGTGTTCAACTACATCATCGCGCCGCTGCTTGGTACGTTCGGCCTGGCGGTCCCTGTGCTGGAGCTGCCGCCCGCGTACTACACGCTGGCAGGCTCCATCGTCTGGGGGCTGCTCGGCAAGAAGGCATGGGACGCGACGGACCTGCAGTGGGGCAGCTTCGAGAAGAGGCCGAAGGCGCCCGCCGAAGAGCCCGCTTCTGTCCCGGTCTCGGCAGCGCCCCGGCGGGAACGGAAGAAGATCGACTTGAACGACCCGGAGGCCGTAGACCGGCGACTGCGGGAATTGGCGGAACAGTACGGGGTGAGCGACGATGGACGAGAATAAAGTATGGGAGCTGGCGCAAATTTTGGAGCGTGCCGTTACCCGGCAGGAGCACATCGCCAAGATGTTGGATCGCTTAGAGGCCCGCGTGGCCGATATCGAGAAAAATGACGACCATCAAGAGGAACGCATGGCACGAATGCAGGAGACCGTGGCGAGCCTGGCGGAGTCCGTCCATCGGGTAGAGGTGGCCTCGATACTGCTCCGATATATTGCACTGGGGTTCCTGGTCCCGCTGGGAATCCTGTCCGTCCTGACCGGCGTGCTGGGCTGGGACATCCTGCCGAAGTTTCTCAAGGTCGGGATCGCGACGCTGATGTAGAACGGGGCCCTTCGGGGCCCCGCTATTTTTTCCCGAGCAGAGGGAAAACCGTACCTAAAACCGTGCCTAAAAACAGCATGTCTCATTGATAAGACATCTCACAATGTGTCTTTATGTGCTATACTTGAATCTGGGTGCCGCCTCCAGTAGATGATACGGCACGGTCCGTTGTACTACAAAACCCCGCTCAAAAGCGGGGTTTTTACATTTTGACAGTCCGCTACTATCGGGTTAATACTATCTGTATCCCCGTACCTATTTCTATACTGCTTTTTCTGAGGGTCCAACTTGGGCCGACATCGTGGAAATCTACATCAGGATGCGCAACGACAAGAAGGGGCTGGCCATTCTTTACGGGAACCTCAAGAACGCGTCCGACCTCAAGGGAACGGCGTGTATCTGATTGGCTTGCTGACAGAGGACCACTGGAGATCCTGGCCATTCTGACCTGCGTGCTGGGCTGGGACATCCTGCCGAAGTTCCTGAAGGCAGGAATCGCGACGCTGATGTAAAACGGGGCCCTTCGGGGCCCCCTATTTTTGCTTTTTGCTTCAAGGGCGCTTCAAGGGAAACAAAAAGGATTCAGGAAAAAATCCCCTGAACCCTCGCTATACCTGGAGCCGACTTCCGGACTCGAACCGGAGACCCCATCCTTACCATGGATGTGCTCTACCTACTGAGCTAAGTCGGCATAAAAATGGTGGTGGAAGTTGGATTTGAACCAACGTAGGCTCTCGCCGACAGATTTACA
Source organism: uncultured Fretibacterium sp. (assembly GCA_905373185.1). GTDB lineage: Bacteria > Synergistota > Synergistia > Synergistales > Aminobacteriaceae > CAJPSE01. The sequence goes on along the minus strand of CAJPSE010000069.1, from coordinate 5,178 downwards.
GTCTGTTGCCATTGACCACTCGGCCATTCCACCCCATATCCTGCGTTTCAGCTGGAGCCGGCGATCCGACTCGAACGGACGACCTGCTGATTACAAGTCAGCTGCTCTACCAACTGAGCTACACCGGCAAATTGCCCATCAGCCTCATCGCAGTACGATCAGGGATTCTACAGAGAATCTTGGGTTCTGTCAAGTATCCGGGGGAAACCCAAATCCGCAGGTTGCGACGGCTTTACCGAGGATCAAGCCCGTCGTTGTGCAGGTTAAGCCAACTCTGACCTTTCACCCATCAGGTGCGGCAGAAAAATGCACAAAACTTGCCCCCGCCACATGTTAAAAATTTTGCCTGCAATTTCGGTCTTTTTTCCGGCTATTGACACTCATTTGGCCTCATTTGAAATCGGTCTTCAGGCGGACGATGGACCAGGTGTCCTTTCCCTTCCATTTGTAGGGCCTCGCGACAGCCTGGAAGGTCGCGGGGCGGTCCTTTTTGTCCTTCACATTGTAGATCTCGCCACTCATGTCGATTACGCCGCCATTCCGGGACGCGCTCATCACCTCGGCGTAGTACACGGCCTCCCCATCCTCCCCATTGAAATGGTAGAGCTTTCCATCAAAGTAGTATGACGGGTCGGAATCCATCACGCTCCGGTTCTCCACGTCCAGACCAAAGTACTTTTTCACGGACTCCTGGACGAACTTCCCATCCAGGGTAAAGCTTCCGTGCTCGCAGTTCTTCTCCGTACACCTCTTGATACGGCTCTTAAAGTTATTGATGTAATTGTGCCTGATCCCGAAACGGATCAGGTCCGGGGCGGCGTCGGGTCCGCCCAGCCAGAGCATCCCGTCGCTCTCCTGCTCCATATCGAAGTCGTAGAGTTCCTGCTCCGTGAAGTTGCTGACGAAGACGCTCATCCGCTTCATCTCGTCCTTGCCGAACTGCGCAGCGATTGCCGCGCCCGTCAGCGTCAGGACTGCCAGCACGGCGGCCGCGCAAAGGGTGCAAAAGGGTCTCTTCATTCTTCATTCCTCCATATTTTTCAGTTGCCTTGCCACGAAACCGTGGGAATCATTCGCCCTTCGAGAGGCTCAGGGACCTCTCCATACGAGTGGCGATGGGACGGAACCTCTCGTCCTCGTCCTCGTCCTTCGGCCGCCTGAGGATGAAGGAGGCCCAGGCCTCCTCGTTGACGACGGCATACTCGTAAACGACGAGCTCCGCTCCGTCTTTGCCGCTGTCCCCATCAACTCGGATATCAGTCCACGGCCCGTTCATAGATCATGGCCGCGACGCGCCCATTCCCGACCTCGAACGTCAAATACTCGAGGGTCGGCAGCTCGTAGGACCAACGTTCATCCGTCTTGTCGCTGAGATTGCCCAGGACCTCGGCAAGTTTTTCCGCCGGGTCCCCGATGCGGATCTCGCCGAACGGCATCGTCCCCTCGCGGACCGTTACCTCCGTAAGGTATCCCCCGAGATAATGGGCCTTATGAGTGGGGTAGATCAGGGTCTCATCCCAGAGTTTCTCCCCGGCCATCTCGATATAAACTTTCTTCTTCGTCTCCTTTTGGGGCTTGCCGAAGAGGGCGCGCGCCCTCTCAGGTGTGTACCCGAAGCTCCGGCAGATACGGATCGCAGTGGAAACCGCGGCATAAACCGGCGGCGTCCTCTCCGATTCCTCCAGGTACTCCTCGGTATACTTTCCAAATATCCAGGCCGTCCCCTTCGCGGACGAAAGCTCCACCTCATACCAGACCGAACCGTCCACAGATGTCTCTCCAACGGCGATGAATCTGTCCCCCACATCCGCCTTGTCCAGGATATCCGATGTCGTATCGGGCTCGGCACGCAGCCTCACGCTCGATCCGGTACATCTGAGGATCGTGGGATACATCCCCGCACCGCAGGCCGTACCTGCCAGGACAAAAACCATCAAAACAACGAAAAAACCAAATGTTCCCTTTCCATTTCTCATCGCCGTTCCTGCCATCCTTTCCGCAGCCGATTGCCGTCTGTCCTTCCCCCGCCCCTGTCCGTTCCCCTTTCATCGGGACACAGGCAGCCCGCTGATATCCATCCCACAGGATACAGGAGACCGCTGGAAATTACGACCCGCACACAGGGGTGGTTCTGGGGTGGTTTTTGGGAAAAACTCCGCTTGCGGGCACTCGAACGCACCGATTCCAGCGCTTTGCTATAATGAAGCCAATATCCGGATACAGCGACAGGACGACACCGCGATGGATCAAGGCCCTTGTCTTTCTATGGATTCGGGGGATAGGCGCAGGTCAATGCGATTCTCGGTCCAGATTTGGTGGAGGTCGACAATGAGATTCTGGATCCCTAAGAGGAAACCCGAGGAAGAGCCGTTTCTTTCAGACCATCGACAGCCTGTCTTCACCCGACCGTGTGGAAGCAGGCAAGCTGCCTCGATGGCTGACCTGATTATCTTCGAGGAACGCCGCGAGAGGGAAGAGAAACGCCGCAGGAGAGTTCGTTTCCTTGGCGCTTTGTGCGGCTCCCTTCTGTTGCCGTTTTTAAGCGGCAGCGGGATATACTTTTTTGTCGGACTTATTTTGATCCCGGCCATCTATCTTTCATGTACTTTTATAGAGGCTAGATTGTCAAACCAAATGCAACAGACAAATTGTAGATCCAGGTCGAATGAACTTTTTTCCCCGATCCGCTATACTATACCCACCGCGTCGGAGGACCTCGGAGAAGTCCAGCGGCGCCCTCGGGCCCTGCCCTTGGGTGTTCTGTTGAGCCGTCGCGGGAAATCCTGGGGTTGCGGGTTCGAATCCCGCTCCGACCGAGGGGTCGGGTAGCTCAAAGGCAGAGCGCAGGGCCGAGGTTGTGGGTTCGAATCCCGCACCGGCCGAGAGGCCGGGAAGCTCAATGGCTGAGTGCACAGTAAAGGAACACGAAGGTTGGAACGATGGGATACGGCGGTTTGCCGGTTCAGCCGAAGTTTTCTGCCGAACGCCCCTGAAGCCGTCTCGAGGTGTCCGAGGCCCCGTCCGGGACCTGCCGCAGCCCAGGCCTCCCCGATGGGGACGGCTCCGGCCCGGCGCGTCCCGGACGGAACGGAGCCCCACGGGGACAGGGGGGCGACGCCGTATTCCATCAATATTCAGGGGCGTCAGTTGACAAAAAGCGTGTCCTGGCAGGAATTTCAAGGAGGAAAAGATGAATATCACGGTCGGTGAGAATGAGCGTGCGTTCCTCTTCCGAAACGGTCGCTTCGTGAGGATGCTGGGGACGGGCAAACACTGGCTGTTTCGCTTTCTTGGGGATGAGGTCCGTCGGCTCGGCGTGAACGACGGGCCCCTGAACGCCGACCTCCCGCTTCAGGTCTACCTTCGAGACGAGAATTTCGTGCGGGAGGTGGAGATGGTGCGTGTCCCGGACGGGCACGTCGCCCTGCATTTCGTGGACGAACGTTTCATGGGCGTGCTGGAGCCGGGGGAATACGCTTATTGGAAGGTGTTCCATAGCCACGAGTTCAGGCTCGTAGCCATGGAGGACGAGGCCGCCATCCTGCCTCTACCGGTCCAGGAGGCCATCCCGGACTCCCTGTGCACCCGGCTGGAGGTCCAGTCCCATGAGGTCGCCCTGTTGTACGTGGACGGACGTTTTGAGCGTCTGCTGGAGCCGGGGCGGTACTTCTTCTGGAGGAACGGGCGCGACATCGCCTGGACATCCTGCGACCTGCGCATCCGCCAGGTGGACGTCGCAGGACAGGAGATCCTTACCCTCGACAAGGTATCCCTTCGCATCAACTTCGTCTGCAAGTACCGTGTGCTGGACCCCGTGCGCCTGTGTCGGGAACAGGAAGACCCCGAGCGTCAGCTCTACACAGCCCTTCAGCTCGCCCTGCGCGAGGTGGTTGGGCACCTGAGGTTCGACGAGCTCCTGGAACGCAGGCACGATCTCGGCTCCCTGGTCCTGGAGGCCCTGCCCAACGATGGGGCCGTGGAGTTCGTCTCGGCGGGGCTCCGGGACATCATCCTGCCCGGCGAGGTCCGGGAGATCATGAACACGGTGTTGGTAGCGGAGAAGAAGGCCCAGGCCAGCGTCATTACCCGGCGCGAGGAGGTGGCCTCCACCCGCAGCCTGCTGAACACCGCAAAGCTCATGGAGGAGAACGCCACGCTCTTTAAGCTGAAGGAGCTGGAGTACCTGGAGCGCATCTGCGAGAAGGTGGGATCCATCTCGCTCGACAACGCTTCCGGGCTCCTGGAGCAACTGAGGACCCTGACCGCCCTCGGCGGAGCCCGGTCCGAAGGAGTGCAAAGCGGCCAATGACCGCCTCTTCTACGGCACTCTAGGAAGAGCCGTAAAGGCCGGGGGACGATGTCCCCCGGCCGTCAATTTGCCTTCTTTACCGGCATCTTCAGAGCCCCCAGGTCCCCGACCTCCTCGAAGAGCGCATTGCAGCGCCTCAGCAGGGCCAGACGATTGGCCCGCACCCCCTCGTCGGGGTCCATCACCATGACATCGTCGAAGAAGGCCGACACCACGGGAGAGAGCTCGGCCAGACGCGCCGTCAGCCCCTTCCAGTCGTTCGAGTCCAGCGCCTCCCGGACCCCGGGCTCCAGCCTCACGACCTCGTCATAGAGTGCCCGCTCCGCCGGCTTGGACAGCAGCGCGGGGTCCACGGCATCGGGGGCCTCCGGGGCCTTCTGGAGGATGTTCCGGACGCGCACCGCGGAGGTCATGAGGTCCGAGAACCAGGGCTCGTCCTTCACCTCGTTCAGGGCCTCCATCAGGCGCAGGGCTTGGCAGGGCCGGCGGCCGATGACCGAGAGGGCCAGGGCGGCGAGCTCGTGCTCGTACCCCTTCTCCTTGAGCTGGACCAGCAGCCGCTGCCCGATGAAGGCGAGGATGCGTTCCAGCACATCCGGTTCCACCTGGTTCAGCAGGGCGGACTCCCGAACCGCCTCCTCGAGGTCCAGGTCCAGGCTCCGGCCCCACAGGATCTCGTTGATGCAGCGGGCTGCACGGCGCAGCCCATAGGGGTCCTGCGAGCCCGTCGGTTCGAGGCCCGCCTTGTGGCAGCTCACGACGATATGGATGCGCTCGGCCAGCCCCAAAATCGCCCCCACGTCGTCGGTCGGCAGGCTCTCCAAGGCCGACCTCGTCACGCGCATGGTCTACGAGTTCCCCGAGCTCCA
>CAJPSE010000068.1 GCA_905373185.1 uncultured Fretibacterium sp. | reverse complement strand
ACATAAGGAAAGGCATACCTACCGCATCAAGTATTATAGTATAATTGAACCAAACCTCCGATGCGGGGGCTCAGTCCTGTGCGGCGAAGGCCCGTGAACCCTGTCAGGCCCGGAAGGGAGCAGCAGTAAGCGGTGTTCTTTGGGTGCCACGGGGTCGCTGGGTTCCCGCAACGGAGGTTTTGTGGTGTTTTGCAAATTTACTTTTGAATATGCATTTTGGTTTTTATCAGCGCTTCCATAAAGATCATCTACGACAACGATGCTTACGCTATGGAGGTCTCATATGTCTCAGCGACTCGACAAACTGATCGGTGAAAGCGTCCTGGCCCACAGCGGCGATCCCTGCTACTGGTGGGAGGGGCAATGGCACGACGGCGCCGAACTCCTGCGTCTGACGGATGCGTGTGAGAAAGCCCTTATACAGGCCGGATTCACGGAGGGGCAGCGGCTCGTCGTCATGATGAAGAACTGCCCCATGATCCCGGCACTGTCCCTGGCCGTCTGGCGCCTCGGCGGGGCCTTCTGCCCGCTGAACGTCGCCTCCGGGATGACCGCGCTGCTGCGGACGCTCGACCTGATAGAGCCCTTCGGAGTCCTGGTCTCCGATTCCGTGAAGGGAGAGGTGGGGCATGTCCTGCAGGAGAGGGGCATTCCCTGTGCCGTCTGTCCGCCGGAGGGCCCCCTGCCCCCGTTTCAGGGCAACGCCGTGACCCCGGAGCCCCGCGACCTGGCCGTCATCTTCGCGACATCGGGCACGACGGGGCTGCCAAAGGCCGTTCCCCTCACGCACTCGAACCTCATCGACAACTGTCTGAGGACCCGCGAGGCCGTTTCCGAGCTGGTGCCCGGCGACGTACTCTTGAACGTCCTCCCCAATTTCCACTCCTTCGGCTACACCGTCTCGACGGTCCTGCCCCTGACAATGAACGCCCGGATGGCCATCGTCCCCGCCTTTCTTCCTCCTCAACCCGCGATGAAGGCGATCCTCGAGGCCCCCGTCACCGTCCTGTTCGCGGTCCCCGCGATCTTCTCCTACCTGATCGGGGCCGTGAAGCGCGGGGCCTTCCCTAGGGAGGGGCTGAACCGAACCAAATTGTTGATCTCGGGCGGCGATCGTCTGAACCCCAACCTGCACGAGCAAGCTCTCCAGCTCGTCGGGAAGGACATCATGGAGGGGTACGGGCTGACGGAGACCTCGCCCGTCGTCGCCGTCAACCGCAGCTACGCAACGCACCGCACGGGGACCGTCGGCCCCTTCATCGGCGGATACGAATGGCACCTGCGCACCCGCGAGGGACGGCCAACGACCGGGGACGAGGGGGTCCTCTGGCTTCGGGGCGCCTCGGTGACGCGGGGCTATTTCCGCGCCCCCGAGCTCACGGCGGAACGCTTCGACGGCGATTGGTTCGACACGGGGGATTACGTGCGCATCGAGGACGGATATATCCGCATCCTGGATCGCGTTACGGACATCATCATCGTCGGCGGCTTCAACGTCTACCCTCAGGAGGTCGAAAATGCGCTGGCGGAGCACCCGGACGTCCAGACAGCCATCGTCGTCGGGATGCCTCACCCCGTCAGCGGTGAAATAGCGAAGGCCTTCGTCCAGCTCAGGGAGGGGGGGACCGCCACGGAACGCGATCTGATAAAGTTCGCAAAGGAGCGGCTGGCCCACTTCAAGGTCCCCCGCAGCGTCGAGTTCGTGAACTCGTTTCCCCTGTCCGGGACAGGAAAGATTCTGCGCCGCGTGCTGCGTCAGCAGGCCGCGAAGACGGACCAGTGACCCTCATGGGGAGGAGAATCCGCCTGGCGACCTTCAACGTGAACTCCGTCCGCAGCCGGCTGCCGATCCTGGAACGCTGGCTGCCCGATGGGGACGTGGACCTCCTCCTCCTCCAGGAGACTAAAGCCACGGACGCCGACTTTCCGGCCGCGGCCTTCGAGGCCATGGGCTACTCGGTCCGCTTCTGCGGGGAGAAGTCCTACAACGGGGTCGCGGCGGCGGCCCGCGACGTCAGGGCCTTGGAGGATGTGACCTTTGGATTCGGGGACGGCGAGGAGCCCGGCTTCCCGACCCGCGTCGCCCTGCTTCGCTGGGGGGAGCTCACGGTGTTGAACACCTACGTGCCCCAGGGCAAGGCGCTCGACCACCCCGACTACGAGGTCAAGAAACGTTTCCTGGACAGGGTCCGTGCCATCGTGGAGCGCGAGACGGCCCGCCCCTTCGTCTGGGTTGGGGACCTCAACGTGGCCCCGACGGAGATAGACGTCACCAACCCCGCCAACAAAAAGGATCACGTCTGCTTTCACACGGATATTCGCGCAAAGTTCGCGGGAACGGCCAAGGGGCTGATCGACGTACTGCGCCGCTTCCGTCCCGACCCCGGGGAATACACCTTCTTCGATTATCGGGTGAAGGGTGCCCTCGACCGCAACATCGGCTGGCGAATAGACCATATCCTCGCCTCTCCATCCCTGGCGGAGCGCGCACTCGACTGCTTCGTGGAGCGTGCGCCCCGGGGCTGGGAGAGGCCGTCGGACCACACGCCCCTCGTCGCCGACTTCGCGTTCTGAAATCCAGGGCCCTATTTGGGACCGGGACAGCTCCCTCCCCCGCCTCGGCCGGGACGGTGATGGGGCACTGAGAGAGCCGTCCTCGACTGGCTGGGGCCCCTGGGGTATTGAGCCCTTTACGTATGAACTGGAATCACTCCGGCGATCCGGCCGGGGATATCGAATCGATCGGGGAGGATTGAGATCGCTATGGAGACCTGGATCAAGGCGGACGACATCTGGTCGTTGTGGGCAATTATCGTCGGGTGGGCTGCCGTGAGCATCTACCTGGAACAGAGGTACCGCTGGGCCGCAAAGGTCAGCGGCGCGATCATCGCGCTGCTGGGGGCGCTGGTTTTGGCCAACCTGGGGGTCATCCCCACGGACAGCCCGGTCTACGACAGCATATGGGGCTATGTGGTGCTGCTGGCCGTCCCCATCATGCTCTTCAAGGCGAACCTGCGCAAGATATGGCTGGAGAGCGGAAGGACGTTCCTGGCGTTCCACATCGCGACCATCGGGACCGTTGTCGGCACCGTCCTGGGGCTGCTTTTCTTTGGGCGCTGGATGCCGGAGGCGCTCCAGGTCGGCGCCATGATTACGGGCAGCTATATCGGCGGCACGGTCAACTTCGTCGCCATGTCCTCCCAGTTCCATACCTCACAGAACGTTATCAACGCCTCCATCGTCGCGGACAACCTGAACATGGCGCTCTACTTCTTCGTGCTCCTGGCCATTCCCAACATCGCGTTCTTCCGCAAGCACTACGCGCATCCCTATGAAAGGGCCGCCAACGAGGGGATCCGGGATGGCGAGAATCGCGCCGCAAGCTACTGGGGACGCAAGGAGATCTCGCTTCTCGACATCGCAAAGGTCGTGGCCTCCGGCTTCATCCTGGTGGCGGTCTCCGTCAAGCTGGCGGACTGGATGGGAGCGCATCCCTCCCTGCCCACCGCCCTGCGTGGCATTCTGGGCAGCAAATATTTCGCCGTGACGACGCTGACGGTGCTGGCCGTCACGCTGTTCCCCAAGTTCTTCGAGGAGGCCCGGGGCTCTCAGGAGATCGGGACCTTCCTCATCTACATCTTCCTGGTGGTCATAGGGACTCCCGCCTCCATCAAGGCCATTCTGCTCCAGAGCCCGATCATCCTGCTCTTCTGCTCGTTCGCGGTCGTGGTCAACATGGTGGTGACGCTACTTGTGGGCAAGCTGTTCGGGCTCAACATGGAGGAGCTGCTGATCTCATCCAACGCCACGATCGGCGGTCCGACGACCGCCGCAGCGATGGCCATCAGCAAGGGTTGGGACGACCTCGTCCTTCCAGCGATGCTTGTCGGGGTCTGGGGCTACGTCATCGGAAACTGGGTCGCCATCGCCCTGGGACAGGCCGTATTCCCCAAGGTCCTTGGTCTGTGAGCCCATCCAAGATTAAAAGGTGAGGAGGCGGCGCCGGAACCCCCGACGCCACCTCTTTCGCATTGATTCCAATCCTGTCTAATCCTCCAGGGCGTTGCGAACCAGCAGATACGATACCCCTCGGTAGTCCCTGCGATCGATCAGGGGGATGCCTCCCTCGAACCTCATATCGGACCGGATGTAAAGGGTAAAACCGTCGGCCTCGGTTTTGACGTATTCCCCCTTCACCTTCTCGTATCCCAGCTTGGAGCTCTTCAAAAGATCGGGTGCGCCATTCCCAACGAGAATGGATTCGCCCTCCCCTCAACAGCCCCGATACGTCCCCCAGTAAAGATACCCTACGGAGCCGCGCTCCCGCAGCAAAGCGGCACCCTCCGGAGTGAGCCGGAAGGCCGTCTCGTCTGCCCCCGCGTTCGCGAGGGGAAAAAGGCAGCACAACAGAGCGACAGCCAAAAGTTTCCTCAACACCACGTCACTTCCCTTCCTCTCTTCAACACACGGATTGCCTCCCGCAGGGCTCGCTTCATTCAAGACAAACGCCCCACAGGACACGAACATTTTAGAGCAGCGCCAAGAATCCCATAAGAGCATTTTACCGAAAAAACCCATCGCCCCCGCCCATGAAAAGATCACGGCATATCTTCGGCCCGGCGAACTCATCGACATTTCCACTCATCGACATCCCAACTTTACTTCGCTGCACATTTAAGTTAGCATAATGGAACAGGGCAAAAAAGATGGAGCACGCGGCCGGTGTCGTGAAAAAGCCCTCGGCTCGACGGCGGAGTCCCGGAACATCCCCGTCCGCTCTCGGAAACTGCGGAGTTCCGGAGCGTCGGCCTCACACGGCGCAGACGACCGCACAAATCGGTAAAAAGGAGCGAGTGTCATGGTGCAATCCCCGAACGGTATCAGTCTGCTGGAGATTTTCGAGGTTTTGAAGACCAAGCACTTTGTGGACATGACCCACGCGTTCTCCGCCCAGATCCCTCACTGGCCCGGCTTTCCTCCGGCGAGGATGGAGACCATCTACCACTACGACGAGGGGATCGGGACGCTGGGCTCGGGGTTTCTGGGCCACCTTTACACGCACAGCGGCCAGTGGGGCACGCACGTCGACCCGCCCGCACACTTCATCAAGGGAATGCGGACCCTGGACGAGCTGGACGTGAAGGAGATGATCTGCCCTCTTGCCGTTTTGGACGTCCACGAGAAGGCGGCGGGGAACCCGGACTACGCGGCCGCCCCCGAGGACCTGGCGGATTGGGAGCGCCGGAACGGCCGCCTGCCCGAGGGGGCCTTCGTCGCGTTGCGCACGGACTGGCACAAGCGCTGGCCGGACGAGGCCGCGTTCACCAATGCCGATGCGTCCGGGGTGCCTCACTTTCCGGGCTGGGGGATGGAGCTTCTGCGGGTCCTCTGCGAGGAACGGCACGTCCGCGCACTGGGGCACGAGACCACGGACACCGACCCCGGGTGCACCGGAAGCCTTCCGGGGGAGACCTACGTGCTGTCCCGGGACATCTATCAGATCGAACTGCTGACGAACCTCGACCTGCTCCCCGAGTGGGGCTCCCTGGTCGTCGCCTCCTGGCCCAAGCCCTACAAAGGATCCGGTTTCCCGGCCAGGGTGTTCGCCATCCTGCCCTGAGCCCTCGGCCTCGAGCGGCAAAACGCCTCGTGGCCCATATGCGGGCGCTCCCCTCGAACGGGGAAGCGCCCGCATATCACGCAGCGGTCCATGAAGCGTCAGTTCCGCCCGTCGAGGACCGCCAGCAACTCCTCGGAACCAGGCCTCCGGGAGTAGTCCGACTCCGTCCAGGCATAAAGGACCTTTCGAGCCTCATCACACACGAAAACGGCCGTCACGGGGAGCTCCCAGCTCTCGTCTCCGTTGTACTCCGAGAGGTCCAACCCCTTGGTCCGATAAACATCCCGAACGGCCGGCTCGACCGCGAAGACCAGGTCCAGGCTCCGCGCATAGGCGTTGCCGGGGTCGCTCAACAGGGGAAAGCCCAGCTTCAACTTTTCGGCCAGCGCATCCATCCTCTCTCCGGTCATCGGGGAGAGGGCGACGACATCCGTATTCCTGGAATGGAACGCCTCGAGGGCCGCGTTATAGTCCTGCAACTGCAGGACGCAGTAGCCTCACCACGCCCCCCTGAAGAAGACCAGGGCCAGCCGACGGGGACATCGCGGTTCCGCCGCCCCTGCCGCGGAGGGAAGCGGCGGCAGAAAATCCCCTACCCTCGGCGTCCTGCGCACCATCGCCCCCACGTTATCCTGAAATCGCCTCATGAGCTTCAGCTGCTCCTCGGTGAAGCGCGAATGAGAGTCCGAACGGAATCGGTCCAGCTTTTCCTTCAACATTATTTTCCAGCCTCCTTCATGCAGAAAAAAGTTTTTTCCTCAGAACAACCTCTAGTGTCAATTATATCCGATATCGATTTCGCACCGGCATAAAGCCGTCCGCGCAGATGCAGCCCTTCCAGGGCGTACCCTCTGCATCTTTTTTGAAGGCTTTTCCTCTTTTTCTCGCAAGGGCTTTCTTTTCAATTTGACAACTCTCCGTTTTTCCCCTATGCTTCAAAAATAATGCGTTTCGATTTGTTTTGGGAAATAACTTGATGCCTCTGCGCGAGAGGGCGAGGGGGGAGGATCGTGAATGACGCATACGGACGAAGGATCGACTATCTGCGGCTTTCCGTGACCGACCTCTGCAATTACCGCTGCATCTACTGCATGCCGGACTCGGGGGTGCCCAAGAAGGACCACTCGGAGGTTCTTTCGGTCGAGGAGTGCGTCGACGTGGCTGCCCAGTCGGCCCGATGCGGGGTGCGCAAGGTGCGCGTGACGGGCGGAGAGCCTCTGGTGCGGCGCGGCATTCTGGACATCTGCAGCGGCATCGCGGAGCTCGGCGGCATCGGGGAGCTCTGCCTGACCACGAACGGCTCCCTGCTGGGCGGCCTTGCGCGTTCCCTCCGAGAGGCCGGGGTGGACCGTCTCAATGTCAGCCTCGACACGCTGAGGCCGGAGCGTTTCGCGTCCCTCACCCGGCGCGGATCCCTGACCGACGTGCTGGAGGGCGTCGACGCAGCCCTCCGCGCGGGATTCGGCCGCCTCAAGTTCAACGTGGTGCTGATAGGGGGCGTCAACGACGACGAGATCCCCGACTTCGTCGCCCTCACCCAGGAGCGTCCCGTCGAGGTGCGCTTTATCGAGCTGATGCCCATCGGGGAGTGCGCGGATTGGGACCGCTCCCGCTTCGTCGGGGGAGGTCGGGTGCTCGAGGCCTGTCCGGACCTGAGGCCGACGGATGCGGACGGCGTGGCGGCCCGCTACCGTATTCCGGGCTACGCGGGGACGGTGGGGCTGATCCGGCCGCTCAGCCACAAGTTTTGTTCGGAATGCAACCGGATACGGGTCACGGCGGACGGAAAGCTGAAACCATGCCTCCACTCTGAGACGGAGATCCCCTTGAAGGGACTGAGGGGCGAGGCTCTGTTCCGGGCCATTCGGGACGGAATTCTGCAAAAGCCCCTCCAGCACGAGATGGAGCGACGGGGCAGCCAAAGCGCCCGCCCGATGAACCGGATCGGAGGCTGACGTGGCCGATACGTATACGGAAGGCCGATAGGGATATGGAATAGGGATATGGAAGCTGGAAAGCGGGAGGGACGGGGCAATCGAGACATGGAAAAGCCGGCACATGACGCTTTGACGCACCCCGATTCAACGCACTGTGATTCAACGCACTCCGACTTAACGCATTTCAACGACGAGGGGCGGGCGCGGATGGTGGACGTCTCGGACAAGTCGGAAACCGAGCGCGTCGCGTGCGCCGCCGGGACCGTCCACACGAACGAGGACACGCTGCGGCGGATCGAGGAGGGGCGGATCGGGAAGGGGGATGTCCTGGCCGTGGCCCAGGTGGCGGGGATCATGGCCGCGAAGCGAACCTCCGACCTAATCCCGATGTGTCATCCCCTCATGCTGACGGGGGTGGACATCCGGTTCCGGGTATTTCGGAGCGGCGGCCGGTGCGGTATCGACATCGCCTGCACGGTGCGTTGCCGTGAGCGCACCGGGGTGGAGA
>CAJPSE010000067.1 GCA_905373185.1 uncultured Fretibacterium sp. | reverse complement strand
GGCGTGTCCGGGGCCTGGGGCGCGGGGCCCAGAACCGGGTAGCGCCACACGTGCCGGTCGGTCTTGTACAGGACGACGTTGTCCGATCCGTCCGTGACGCTGGTGATGGTCGTCGCGACCGTCGCCTGGGAGCTGTTGGCCTTGCTCTCGACCCTGGCCGACGTGTCCTTGTAGCCGCCCGAGGCGTTGGCGCCAATAAGCTTGTACCGCCCTCCGACGGACGCCGACACCCCCCACTCCAGCGCGCTGGTCGCGCTGAACGACGTGTCGGCCTTGCTGCTCTCGGTCTGGCTCTTCGAGTACGCGACGGACGAGCCCATCCAGGACAGGTTCATCACGGACTTCCTCTCCGGCCGGACGCCGTTGACCTCAAATGGGGCCTGGACGTAGTCCACGTGGTAGGGGGGCGTCTGAATCTCCGCGGCGTAGCTGCGCTCGTTGGCGAAGACCAGGTGCGTCGGTTCGCCCAGGGCCACGGACTCGCCGTAGAAGTCCTCGGGCAGGAGCGCCAGGGCGCGCCCCGCGCCGCCCTGCGCGTGAAGAACGGGCGAGGAAAGGCCCGTGAGGTTGCCGCCCGAGATCTCGGGCGACAGGTACCACAGTCTGTCGCCGGTGAAGTAATCGCTCGACCGCTTGTCCGTATCGTCGCCCTGAGAGAGCGAGAAGAACACCTTTCGGAGCGGGGCCCCCCGCTCCGATGTCCCTCCCAGGGGCACAAGCGCAAGCGACGCGCTGCGGAGCAGGTAACTGCACTCCGCCCTGTCCACGCCGCCGACCCCGCCGTATCCGGCGAGGGTCTGTCCCGTGCTGCGCCAGAACTTACGCGCGGGCTTCAGGGCGCCGTCCGTCCCCCACACCGAGACCTGGAGCTCTCCGCCGCTGCTCCCATACTTCGCGGACAGGAAGACGATCTCGTCCTTCCCGTCGCCGTCCAGGTCTCCGGCAGAAGCGATCATCCCGTAGTGCGGGACGTACACCAGCGTCCACGACGTGCCGCCTACCCGCTGATCGTCGTCATCCAGCCGCGTCTCGGAGCCGCTGAACCCGGAACCGTTCCACCCATACGTCCGAACGGTCGGATAGGCGTCGCTGTCCTTCCACTTGTCGGCGTAGACCGCCGCGAGCTCCGTCCTCCCGTCGCCGTTGAAGTCCCCGGCCACCACGTCGCAGCCGTCGACCTTCTCGCCCTTGCCGTCCCGGCTGCCGAGGCCGGTCTCGTATATCGGGGACGCCTCGACGCCCCCCGACGCGCTCCTCGAGGCGCGATAGACCTGAAGAAAATAGTTGTTGTCCCTGCCGGTGCGGATGAGGGCGAACTCGTTGGCCCTGCCGTCGTGGTCGAGATCGCCCGCCGCCACGCGAACCGACGGGAAATAAGCGTTCATCGCCCCGAGCTGTCGGGTCTCGACGCGCTTAGCAGCGGGGTCGACGAAGGCCAGCCAGGCGGTGTGGGTCTGCTCGTACCCGGGGCGTTTCTTCCCCCACGGATCCCCGCCCGCCGTGAAGTAGGCGACGACGAAGGCCTCGGAGCCGCCCTCGCCGTCGGGGAAGAGCCCGGCAGCCGAGTCCGTGACGTAGGGGTACCCGGACGCCTCGATCGTCGTGCTCCAGCCTTTCGCAGCGGCGAGCCCGCCCTTCTCGTCCGGCTTCACCTGCGCGAAGCAGAGGGTGACGCCCTTTTCGTTGGAGGACGGATACATCACGACGAGGGAGCCGTCCTCGGCCCGCTTTTTGCCGACAGTCGGGTGGAGGCCGGTGTTGGTATACCCGCCGTCGTCCCCGAGGTTGACCTGAGCTTTCTCGGACGGATCTCCCTTGTCGTCCCCTCGGGTGGGATAAAACCGGAATTTGCCGTCGTTCGCCTTCAAGAACTTCAAAAGCGATTCCTTCACGACACCGCGCGAGCCGGTCGTCTCCTTCACGATGTCGTCGATCTGAGCGAGCGGCTTGCCGTTGATCAAAACCGACGAGGCGGCGTCCGACGGCGCGCCCTGGAGCAGCAGCACCCCCGCGCACAGGACGCAGGCCCGCGCCAGAGGCAAAATCCTTCCGAGGCCAGTTTCCTTCGAGCCCCCTGGCCTTCGCGTTTCCCATCGCGTTTTCCATGAACCAAACAATCTCCGCACCTTCCCCCACCTCAACTCCATAAAGAATAAGTAAACAACAGGTACGGCGTAAACCAAACGCCGTACCTGTCAAGATCCCACTCAAACGCAACGGCGGCAAAGCCCGTCCGCAATATTCCCCGGATGTTCCTCATATTCAAGGCGAAACGCCCCGAGAGAACGACATCCCCCCGCTTGTCTTATTTGTGGTTATTTCCCCTGTATGGAGTCGATGAGGGCCTCCAGCTTGGGGTTCTGCCCCGTGATGACGAGCAGCAGGTAGTTATCGCCCTCCGTGTTCAGGATCGCCCTGCTCTCCACGCCGGCCTCGTTCTTGAAGTCGAAATGGTACACGTCGTCCTCAAGCACCGGCTCCGAGCCCTTCAGCTTCTCTGCGAAAGCCGCAGCCAGGTCCTTGGCCTCCATTCCATCCCGCTTGTCCATCGTGATGCTCACCGCCGCAGAGTTGTCGTTGGCCACAATCCCCACGGTCGTGCCGTTCTGCGTCGCGGTCCAGTCGTCCGGGACATCCACGGTGAAATCCTTGAAATCCTGCACGGCCGCGAAGGCCGCAGCGGAGAACACGAGGACCGCCAACACAGACAAGACACCAATACGCTTGCTCCACATTCACAAAAACTCCCTTCCCGATAACAAGGCTGAATACGGACAGAGGTCGAATCCCTCTATCCGCGATATTCTATGCCCTGCCCCAGGGAGCGTCCATAACCCGAGGTTATGATTACAGCCCAAAGAAGCAACTTTTTTCCGCAAAAGAGAAACTTTTCGGCCCGCCGCCAGCCCCAAAACGCCGACCTCAGCCCTCATCACGTTCCTGTATAATTATGCTGGAATAAAGATACGCTTGAATCCATCACGAAGAACATCCAGGGAGAATAGACCATGTCCGAGGAACACTTCCTTCCGCCCCGTGCAGGAAAGGGAATTCTGCCCCGTGCGAGGGTGAACGCGATTCTGGACGCCGCGAAGGAGCGCGGAGGACACTGGGTCTACGTCGGGGCTCCCGGCGGGTTCGGAAAGAGCCTCGCCGTCTCGCAGTGGCTGGCCCCGCAGCGCAACAAGCACGCCTGGATCACGCTGGATCCCTACGACAACAACGAGGGCCGTTTCGTCCGCAAGTTCCTGGGGGGGCTCGCCTTCGCCCAGAGGGCCAACCGGAGGCTGGCCCGGGCCGCGGAGCGGGTGAAGCCCCCCTTTCTGGAGTACCTCTTCGACGCCCTGGATCTGCTCCTGTCCAACACCAAAAAGTACGTCCTGGTCCTGGACGACCTTCATCACCTGCGGGACGGGGCGGTGCCGCGGGCACTCCCCCTGCTCCGGAAACGCCTCCCCTCCGCTTTCACCGTCTGCCTTTTGAGCCGGGACGAGCCCTCGGACATCTTCCTGGACGCCATCCTGAAGGGCGATATGACCGTCCTGGACTCCCGAGACCTGGCCTTCGACGAGGAGGAACTGCGAAGGCTTCTGACTCGAAACGGCCTTTCCCCCCACCAGGCGCCCGACCTCCTGAGGAGGACCGCGGGCTGGCCCATAGCGGTGAGGGCCATTTTGATGGGGCACGGGACACCGGGAGAGGAACGGGAAAAGGGGGAAATTTCCCCCGACGGAGCCCTGCAGGGGGAGGAGCTGCTGCGCCGCTACCTGGACGTTCACGTCTGGAGCGGCTGGGACACTTGGGTTCGGGACTTCCTGATGCAGGCTTCCCTGCCCGCCCTGCTGGACGGGCCGTTGTGCCGCCGCCTGACGGGACGACCGGACAGCGCCGAAATCCTCGGGTCCCTGGCCTTCGTCTCCCGTCTGGGGGACGGGCGTTACCGCCTGCACGACCTCTTTCGGGACTTTCTGAGGGAGAAGCTCAACGAAAGCCGAAGTGCCGAAGAAATTCACGCCCTCGAGAAAAAGGTGGCCGACGCGCTCTTCGAGGAGGAGGATTACTACGCCGCCGCCGCGCACTACATCCGATGCTCCGATTCCAGGGGACTGTCCGCCTGCTGCGCGGCCTTTCGGCGAATTGCCGCCTCCAGCTCGGTGGAGGACCGCATCGCGTTCTTCAAGGAATACGTGATCGGTGGACGCGAGGAACTCCCCCTGGACCTTTTTGAGGGGAACCTTCCCATACTGACCCAATGCGCGTTCGTGTACTACGTGGAGGGTAACGCCCGGCACTTCCTCCGGCTTATGGATAAGATGGAACGAGAGCTGGAAAGCCGAAGCTCGAAGGGCTACCCCCTCGAAAAGGCGGACAGGGATGCCATCCAGCTCTTCTGTGCGCTCCGGGCCCTGGATTTCCGAAGGCCCCTGGACCGCTATACGGACAAGTTCCTGGAGGGACGAAAGGACCTGGAGCATCTCCTGCCCGACGGACAGCTCCGGGTGGGGACCTTCACCGCGGCCATGCCCATGCTGCACCGCTCCCTGATGGACCACTCGGACCTGGCTCGGGGCCGCGATCTCTACGTCCAGGCCGCCAGGAGGCGGAGGGCCTTTACTCCCCTTTTGGGAAACGAGCATCAAGTCATGCTGGAATGCCAGCTTGCGGGGATCCTCTACGAGAGCAGCCGCCTCCCCGAGGCCTGTTTCCGGGCCCTGAGGGCCCAGGAGATGATGGAGACGACGCCCTGTAGGGCGGAGGTGCGTTTCTCCGCGGACCTGATCCTGTCGGCCATCCTGAGGGGGATGGGGCGGACGGATGAGGCCGCCAGGATCGAGGCGGAAACGGAAAGGCGCATCGAGGAGGAGGGGCTCCTGCCCCTGCGCCCCAGCCTCCGGGCCTGGCGCTACGCCGCCCGCATCGCCGGTGGGGACGTCTCGGCAGCGCGGGAGTGGCTCGACACCTATTCCGCCCCCCTCACCGGCGGTCTGCCCCTGTACCGAATGTATCAGCACTTCGTCACGGTCCGGGCGCTGCTCGCCGTCCGGGAGGACGCCCTGGCCGTCCTGTTCGGGGAAAAACTGCTGAGACTGGGGATGAATTTTCGGCGCCGACTGGACATGATTGAGGCCTCCCTGCTGCTCTCGATCGCCCACAGGAACCTGGGGAACCGCAAAAAAAGCCTCCTCTGCATGAAGAGGGCGCTCAAGATCGCGGCGCTCTGCAATTTTCCGAGGCTCTTCATCGACGACGCGCCCGCCCTCGCTCCGATCCTCGACGCCCTGCTGCAGACCCACAAAACGCACAAGGCACTCTGGATCGACTTCGCGGTCCGGGTCCGGGCGGCTATGGCGGGGACCGATACAGCACCCCCGCCGGAAATGGAGAAGGAGACTGCGACGGTCCCCGTCCTGAGCGGCAGGCAGATTCGGATTCTGGAACTTCTCGAGAGGAACGCGAGCTACGGGGAGATCGCGAGGGACCTCGGAATCGCCCACAGCACGGCAAAATACCACGTCCTCAGGCTCTACCGCACATTGGGAGCCTCGAGCGCCGCCGAGGCCCTTGCCCGTGCAGGCCGTGCCGGGCCCCACACCCCCGGCGCCCCGAGCTGAAGCGCGGGGCGGCCCCTCGGGGGACGCCTCAGTCGAGCTTCCGCAGGTTCAGGACGTCGTCGGACCAGCCCCGTTCGCTCTCGCCCGTGTCGCCCCGGTAGAGCTCCGCGCTCTCGACGACCTGGTCGCGCAGGGTGAAGGCCAGGGTCAGATCGCGATCGGGCAGCTCGTAGGAGAGGATGCTGATCTCCGGCTCCCCGCTCGGGGTCTCCCGGACCGTCGGGGTCCCCACCTTGCTTCTCAATGCGTCCTTGCTCATGCCCACGGCCTCGAAGCCCAGGAACGCCTTGCAGGCGGAAGCCGTATTGGCCTTGAAGTAGAGGTCCTCGGCGCTCTTCCCCTCGCCCGAGATCTGAAACACGGCCCCCTTGGAGGTCCAGGTGTCGACCTCGGCGTCCCTGCCCTGGACGCTCTCCTCCCGGGTCCAGCCCCTGGGCGTCTTGTCGGCAATCTTCAGCCGAGCCGCGGCGTAGCGCTTATAGATGTTGGCCGCGGCCTTGCTCTTGGGGCCCATCCTCAGCCGAACGCCCTCCTGATAGAGCCAGCCGGTCCTTCCGTCCACCTTCACCTTGTACCAGAGCATATCCTCCTTGTCGCGGATGGCGCTCGGGACCGCAACGCCCGATTCCGGAAGGCTGACCTCCCACGACTTCGCCTCCTTGTCGGGCTTGGCGTAGAGCGTGAGCTCCTCCTCCAGGGCGAAGGCCCTCTGCTCCGCCGCCTCGGCCCCCAGGGCCGTCGCCATCGCCAGCAAGACGACCGCCGCAGCCGTCCAGATTCTCCTCATCGTCGTTCCGCCTCCTGATATAGCTGAGATAGATAGATGTTGTCCTGAATCGTTATCGCACAAGGACATTCTATCCCGTAGGTTCGGAGTTTGGAAAGGACGGATTTTCCCACCCCCCGGCGTGGGTCCGGCCGTCCCCTGTGCCCTTTGCGGGGCCTGCGGCTATTTACCGAACGCCCTCACGATGCGGTCCAGCGCCTCCTTCAGGATACTGCGGGGGCAGGCCAGCACGATGCGCTCGAACCCGTTCCCCTCGGGTCCGAAGACCCACCCCTCGTCGAGCCACACGTTCGCCTCGGTCAGCATCCGCTTCTGCAGGAGGTACGGGTCCGGCTCCAGGGCGTTGAAGTCCATCCAGGCCAGGAAGGTGCCCTCGAGCGGCATCACCCGGACCTGGGGAAGGCGCTCCTTCAGATAATTCACCAGAAAGTCGTAGTTCCCCTCGATGTAGACCAGAAGCTCGTCCAGCCACCTCTCCCCATGCTTGTAGGCGGCCTCGAGCCCCGTTATGGCGAAGAGGTTGGGGCGGGGGATGCTGTTCCGGGCCAGGACGTTCTCGTAGAGGAGGCGCATCCGGGGATTGGGCGTGATGACGACCGTCGCCTGGAGTCCGGCGAGGTTGAAGGTCTTGCTGGGTGCGATGACCGTCATGGAGTTGTCCCGGCAGACGGCATCGACGTTCCCGAACGGGTGATGCTTGCAGCCGGACATCAGGATGTCGCAGTGCAGCTCGTCCGCGAACACCCGGACGCCGTTTCTGGCGCAGATGTCGCCGAGTCGCTCCAGGTCCTCCCGGCTCCAGACCCGCCCTACGGGGTTGTGGGGGCTGCACAGGATGAAGAGGGTCGTGCGGGGGTCCCGCGCCTGGCGCTCGAAGCCCTCGAAGTCGATCTCGTAGCGCCCGTTGCGCAGGACCAGGGGGTTGTTGGCTATCTGGGCGCCGTTGTCCAGCACCGTGCGGAAGAAGGGATAATAGACGGGCTGCTGGATGATGATCCGGTCCCCCGGCTGGCAGAAGGCCTGGACGGCCATGTGCGCCGCGGGGACCGCGCCGGGGGCGAAGTGGATCCACTCCCTCTCGATCCTCCAGCCGTGGCGGCGGGCCTCCCAGTCGATGATCGCGTCGTAGCAGGAGTCGGGGATGATCGTGTAGCCGAAGACCCCGTGCCGGGCCCTCTCGGTCAGCGCCCTTGTGATCTCCGGCGCCACCTCGAAATCCATATCCGCTATCCACAGCGGGAGCGGGGAACCGACGGGATAGTCCGCCCCCTCGATCGTCCGGGGGTCCGTGTCCCACTTGGAACAGTTCGTCCCGCGCCTCTCGATGACCCTGTCGAAGTCGTAAGCCATAAAAAATTCTCCTCTCGGAAATGGAATGTTTTGCGCTGCGCTTTTTGATATGATATCGTATCGGCACTCTTTCGGACGCCGTAAATTTCGGGAGGACGAGAAGAGCTTGAAAGGGAGGAAAACGCCGCCATGCGGAGAAAAAACAGGACCTCGGCGCTTCGGCGCATTCTGGCGGGCCTCGTCTGCGCCGCCGCGCTGGCCGCAGGGGGATTTTTCTGCCTCCTGAGCACCCGAGGCATTCGGCTCGAAGCGCCTTTGCCCCTGCTTTCGACCCCGGGAGCCGCCCCTTTCCCCGAGCTGGCCCCCTCTGTCCCGGCGCCGGCGGATACGACGACGCCACCCCTCGGCGCCGACACGGACCGGAAGCCCGCCTTCTCCCCCGCCGCCCGAAACGCGGCAGGTCCCGCAG
>CAJPSE010000066.1 GCA_905373185.1 uncultured Fretibacterium sp. | reverse complement strand
CTATTCTCTTGAGCTCCGGGATGCCGAAGATGTCCACCAGGATCTCCTCCTTGAGCCTGTGGTGTCTCACCGCGATGACGATGTCCGTCCCCCCCGACACGACCTTGGCGTTTCCGCGGTTCTCGGAGAGCACCTGGAGCGCCTCCTCGACGGTTCTGCACTTGTACCCCTTCAAAATGGACGTCGCCTCCCTCTCCAAGCGGTGCACCGGGACGGAGCTCAATCCTCGTCCAGCAGGGCGACGGCACGGATGGGCGACCCCGACCCCGCACGAATCCTGAGGGGCAGCCCGAAATAGAGAAACCGTTTGTTGAGGACCTTATCCAGGTTGCAGAGGTTCTCCGTGTTGGTCATATTGTAGCGACCGCAGACCAGGTGTCCAGAGAAGTCCAGGTCGTCGGGGTGGTCGATGGCCGGCGCGTCCACGCCGACGTTGACGACCCCATTCTCGGCCAGCCAGCGCGCCCCGTCGTAGCTGAGCCCCGTGTAGACGGTCTGCCATTTGTCCGTCCCGAAGTTCGCGTCGAAGTGCCCCGTGTACAGAAGGACGATGTCCCCCTCCCGCAGCTCCTGCCCGGACCGCCTCACGGCCTCCTCCAGGTCGGCGGGCTCGATGTAGCGGCTGGCAGGGACGAAGCTGACGTCGATGCAGATGGCGCTGCCCCAGAAGTAGTTCAGCGACATCTCGTCGATCGTCTTTCCCTTGGGCTCGAACTCCCATATCGCATCCGTGTGCGTCCCGCAGTGCTCGCTGATCAGCAGATTCCGCGCGGAGAAGCCCAAGGTCTTGCTCCCGGTCTTCCGCATGTTCTCCTCGTGGGTCATGTTCGTCATGATAAAGGTGTTCTGGTGCATCGGGAAGACGGACATGCCCTCAAAAATCTCCTGAGAGAGATCGATCAGACGCATCGTCATAACCCCCTTTCCAAATTCGAATCCAATTCAGTCCCGCGCCGCCAGAATAGTTAAATTACCTTCGGCTCGGGCAGGAGCGCGCCGTCCACGTAGCGCGCGGCGATCTCCCGGTCGTCGCCCAGGTAGATGAAGCGCTCCAGGCGCTCCTCGAGGGAACGCCGGACCTCGTCCTTCAGGCGGGTATCGTCGATCACGAGGCAGTCCATGGCATAGCCGCTCTCGAAGCTGCCGACCCTTCCGAAGAAGGACCCGCCGCCCTTCGTCGCGCAGTAGAAGACCTCCGCCGTCGTCAGGGGCGTCCTGCCGTCCACGTACTTCCAGCGCATCTTCGAGCACTCGACCGCGGAGGCCATCGTGTCCATTATGGAGAGCCTGTGCCCGCCGGAGACGTCCGACCCCAGCCCCACGTTCACGCCCTCGTCGAGGAATTGCCGCACCGGGGCGATGCCGCTCGAGAGGTTCAGGTTGGAGATCGGGCAGTGCGCGACGTAGACGCCCCGCCGCTTCATCAGTGCAATCTCGTCGTCGGTGACGTGGACGCAGTGAGCCATGACGGTCCGCGTCCGGCCGAACAGCCCGAACGCATCGTAGACGGAGGCATAGTCCCGGGATTCTGGGTGCAGCTCCCGGACCCAGGCGATCTCACCCTCGTTCTCGGACAGGTGCGACTGCACGGGCAGCCCTCGCTCCTCCGCCATCCGCCCCAGGCCCCGCATCAGTTCCTCCGTGCAGGTGGGCACGAAGCGCGGGGTGAGGATGGGGCGCACGCGCCCCGTCCCCTCCCCGAAACTCTCGATGAAACGCACCGTATCGGCCAGCGAGGCCGCGGTCGGCTCAATGAGCGTGTCGGGGCTGTTGCGGTCCATGTTGACCTTGCCCACGTACCCGCCCAGGCCGGCCGTCTCCATCAGGTTCGCAAGGCCCCGAGCGGAGGGGACGTGGATGGTGGCAAAGACGACGGCCCGCGTCGTGCCCACCCTCCAGAGTTCCCGGACGAAGCGCCCGTAGACGCGCTCCGCGTAGTCCTCGTCCCTGAACTTCGCCTCCTCGGGAAAGGTGTAGGTGTTCAGCCAGGGCAGCAGCTCCTTGTCCATGCCGAGGCCCCGGTTCGGGAACTGGGGCGCGTGGACGTGGAGGTCGTTGAAGCCGGGGATGATAAGACGGTCCCCGCAATCCTCGACGCGGACGCCCGCGTAGGCGTCGGGCAGGGCGTCGTAGACGCCCGTAACCTTTCCATCCTCGGCCACGAGACAGGCGTCGGGCCTCACGGTCAGCTTATCGTGGGACTCGGCGTATACGACCTGTCCCTTCAGAACGATGATGTCCTTCATCTCGACGACTCCTTTCGACGGCTCCTCTTTAAGGTATCGTCCGCGGCGGCGATTGGCGGCAATTTTTATTAGAGGATGCCGGCCAGGATATACTTGATTACGAAAATAGCCCCCAGCACATGGAGCACGGGGGAGACCTCCCTCGCCTTGCCGCGGAAGATCTTGATCACGATGTACGAGATGAAGCCGAACCCGATGCCGTCCGAAACGGAGTAGGCGAAGGGCATGATAGCCAGAATCAGGAAGCACGGGATCGCAATCTCCATATCCTTCCAGTCGATGTTCCGGACCCCGCCCGCCATCATGGTGCCCGACAGGATCAGGGCAGGGGCGGTCGCCGCCGCCGGGATGATCTCCGCAAAGGGGGCCAGCAGCATGCCCAACAGGAACAGGATGCCGCACACGATGGCCGTGAGGCCAGTCCTGCCGCCCTCCGATATGCCCGTGGCGGACTCGACCAGGGTGCAGATCGTCGACGTGCCGAGGAAGCCCGCCAGGATCGTGGAGCTGGCGTCGGCGATCAGCGCCCTGTCGCACCCGGGCATGTTGCCGTCCTTATCGACCAGGCCGGCGTTCGTGGCGGTGGCGATCAGGGTCCCCAGGGTGTCGAAGGTGTTGTAGACAGCCAGGGTCGCCACGACGGTGACGACGGAGACGATCCCCACGCTGCTGAAGTCGAAGCTCATCTTCATGAAGGTGGGCTCCATGGAGAGGCCGCTGAGGGTCAGAGTCTTGGGAAGCACCGCGACGCCGAGAGGAACCGCTATGGCCGTGGCGGCGAGGATGCCGAGGATCAGCGCGCCCCTCACGCGTCGCGTGACCAGGACGGAGACGATCAGGATCCCGACCACGGCGACCAGGGGAGCCCCCGAGGTGATGTTACCAAG
This sequence comes from uncultured Fretibacterium sp., assembly GCA_905373185.1. Taxonomy (GTDB): domain Bacteria; phylum Synergistota; class Synergistia; order Synergistales; family Aminobacteriaceae; genus CAJPSE01. The sequence goes on along the minus strand of CAJPSE010000066.1, from coordinate 5,336 downwards.
GGTGAGTTTGCCCGCCTCCGTCGTGTGCACGATCCCGGCGTTGAACAGGCCGACGAGCGCCACGAAGAGGCCGATGCCACCCGTGATCGCGTTCTTCATGTCATTGGGGATGGCGGCGATGATCTTCCCGCGGAGCGGCGTTATGGTTATCAGCAGGAATATCACGCCGGACAGGAACACGACCGTGAGCCCCTGCTGCCAGGTATAGCCCATGGTCCCGCAGAGGGTATAGGCAAAGAAGGCGTTCATGCCCATCCCCGGGGCCTGGCAGAAGGGGACGTTCGCCAGGATGGCGGTGAGGAAGCAGCCGACGGCGGCGCCGATGCACGTGGCCATCAGGACGGAGTTGGAGTCCATATTGGCGGACTTGAGAATGGAGGGATTGACGAAGATGATGTACGCCATGGCGATGAACGAGGTGATACCGGCAAGAACCTCCGTCTTGACATCGGTGTTGTGTTCCTTGAGCTTGAACAGGCGATCCAGCATGGGTGAAATCTCTCCTTAAGATATCGGTAGTGGATGTGGATGTTCCAAATAATATGGTCAAGGTGCACGGCGAAACTTCGGGGCACAGCCCCCGCTCAAAGGCTGCAATGGATTCGGCCTGAAAGGAGATCGGGGCGACTTGAGCGAAAAATAGCATCCCCCCAATGCCCGTCAAAAAGGCCAAGGCTGTTGGAAAAGCAGCAAAGCCAAATGAGAGCGCCAATAATCCCTGAGGCTTCTCAAATTTGCTCTCGGTAGTACGGGAATGTGACCGATCACATGCCCACAGGGGCGCCGGGGCCCAAAGGCAGATTGAGCACATAAAAACCTACCAAAAGGAGTGTCCAGGAAATTAAAAAGACGATGGCATAGGGAATCATTATCGAAATGACGGTACCCAATCCGGCCCTCTTGTCGTAGCGCTGCGCGCATATGATGATGAACGGCATGAATGGCTCCAAAGGAGAGATGCAATTCGTGACCGAGTCCGCAACCCGGAATGCCGCTTGAGTCAGGAATGGCGAGAAGCCCAGCTTCATGAACATCGGCACGAAAATCGGGGCCAGTATCGCCCATTTTGCCGAAGCGCTGCCGATCAGGAAATTGATAAGACTCACCAAGATGATGAAGGCCACAATGAGAGGAACACCGATGAAGCCGCTGTTCTGCAGATAATCGGCCCCCTCGACGGCCAGGAATAATCCCAAATTGGTGTATGCGAAGAACTCAACGAATTGGGCAGCGAAGAAGCATAAGACGATAAATCCGGCAAACCCCTTCATGGACTCGGACATATGTCTCACAACATCGTCCGAGTTTCTGATCGTCTTCGCCGTAATACCGTAGGCCAGAGCTACGAGGACAAACCAGAAGAACAAAATTGCGATCATGGATGAAAGGAGAGGAGAGGGTACAATTGTCCCAAGCTTTGGATCTCTCAGGATGCCCCCGGGAGGCACGACCAGTGAGGCTATGGCAATAAAGTAAAGCAGGGTTGCAATCCCTGCGTTCCTCAATCCCTTGCGCTCGAAATCCGTAACCTCCATAAGTGCAGAATCCTCTTCCGTCAAGGGATCCCCATCATTGCTTACATAGGTCCCCAGGCGAGGTTCCACGATTTTTTCGGTCACAAACACACCCAGGATAGACAGGAGCAGCGTGGCCAGAAACATAAAGAACCAGTTGACGGCGGGATGCACTGTAAAGCTGGCGTTCAAAATCTGCGCCGCTTTTTCGGTGATGCCCGCGCAGAGGACGTCGGTCGGAGTGATCAGCAGGTTTGCGCTCAGTCCTGCCGCAACTCCGGCAAACCCCGCTGCGATTCCAGCCAAGGGATGTCGTTTTAAAGCTTTGAAGACCAAGCCTCCCAAGGGGGGGATGACGACAAAAGTAGCGCTTCCCGCAATATTTCCCATAACCCCGGAGAAGATGACGATAAACGTAACCAAGGACTTGGGTGCACCAACGATGGCTTTTCTTAAAAGGGCCCGAAGTAACCCCGTCTCCTCGGCCAGTCCCAGGCCGATCATCATGACAAGAACCATGCCGAGGGGAGGGAACCGGGTGAAGTTGCTGACCAGGTTCTTTAGTATCCATCGGAAGCCGTCAGGGGTTGCCAGACTCTTCAACACCTCTTCCTTACCGGTTCCGGGATGGAGAAACTTAATGCCGGCAGTAAAATTGGAAACGACCACCACGGTCAGAGCCAAGATCAAGAAGATGTAGACGGGATGAGGCAATTTGTTCCCCAGAACCTCGATTGCACTGAGAATGCCCTTTGGCTTTTGAGGAGACTTCAAATCCACCATAATAGCCCTCCAAATAAAATCAGGTTTTGTTCGTTCTTTGCATTTGCCCGTCCTGACCCAAATTCGATTCGACTTCGAAGGATTACCTGCCGCCTGTCCTTTTTCTTGACTATAGTCCACGGGGCATCCTTGCGTTAGACTGTAAAGACGTCAGGCACGTATTGCTTTGAACTCGGTTTGAACCTTTTCCCTCAGTGTAATGTCGGTCAGATAGCGTAATCCCGTCAAAGCCATGGCTTTGGCTCCCACGATCATTCCCTCGTAGCCATCCGGCGAGTTACTGGCCTCCCTGAACTCATTCGTATGGCCAACAAGACTCTCCGGCCCTATCTTAATGTAGGGGGCCAGAGTCGGACAGACGTGACTGACGTTGCCCACATCCCAACTATAGTTTGCTGCCTCTCTCTGAATAGAGGAGACCCCGAGGCAATCCAGCGCTTCCTTGAAGGCCAGACCGAGATGATGATTGGGCAACAGGTCTTCATAAATTTTGTTTCTCAGTGATGTCTCGACGGTACAGCCTGTGGCAAGGGCACTAGCTTGGATACAGTTCCCGATCCTCTCCAAGACATTGTGTAGTGTGTTTCTGTCCGAGGCTCTCACAGACATGCTCAGGACGCATCTCTCCGGGATCGTATTCTGTATCCTGCTACTTTCCTGTATCACAGGATTAATGACAACTCTAGGGGGTAGATGTTGCCGATAAGCATTGATATTCATGATCGTAAGGGCCCCCGCATTTAAAGCGTTAATTCCCTCCTGGGGAGAACCTCCCGCATGAGCCGCTTTCCCTGTGAAAGTGCATTCTAAAACCGTTGCAGCAACCAATTCTCTTTCAATAATAGTCCGACCTTCAGCATGGCACATCATAGCAACATCAACGTTATCGAACACTCCCTGCTCCACCATCGTAATTTTGCCACCGGCGTCGGGAACCACCCCTTCTTCGGCTGGGGCGCCCAAAACCATCACCGCCCCTCCGATCCTCTCCAACACCTCTGCCAAAGCAAGAGCGCTGCCTACAGCAGCGACGGAAAAGAGATTGTGTCCGCACGCATGTCCCTGATCTCCCAGAGAATCGTACTCAGCCAACAAGGCGATGCAAGGACCTTGTCGGGTTGAGCGCAATTGCGCGATGAAAGCGGTATCCATCCCACAGGCTTTACGCGTGATGTTGAATCCGTTTTCCTCCAGAGTGCTGACTAAAATTTCACACGCTTTGTATTCCTTGTAGCCTACCTCTGGGTTCTCCCATATAAACCTAGATATACCCACAAGTTGCTCTCGCCTTTTTTCCACTCCTTCGACCAGAATAGGGCTGAGTTCACGCTCTCTCAAATCCATGACCTCTACCATCCTCCATGATTGGTGCTCGAAAAGAGATGAGGATTACGTAAAGACAAAAATATATTTCATACACAATAATTACTGTTATTCAAATAGATTAACACTTTACAGTCAAATATACAGCAACGCGCGGGCAAGGGTTACCATTTGCAGGATTGAGATAGTAAAACTCTAACATCAACCTTGAACGTTGTCCCCTCTGTTACTTCACGGGCGGGAGGATCCGGAAGTTCTCGACGTCGATCAGCCCCTTGTCCGTAATCTTCCATTTCGGGCTGGTGGAGAGCGCCAGGAAGGACAGGTGCATGAAGGGCTCGTGAATCGCGCAGGAGAGCTGCGTCCGCGCGGTCTCCGCCAGGCGCTTGATGCTCTCCGCCATCTCCTCGCCCGACTGCTCGTCCGAGATCAGGCCACCCACGGGCAGACGCAGTTCGTCCACGACTCTGCCCCGGTCGGCCAGGGCGATGCCGCCCCCCATCTCGATCACCCGGTTGACCGCCGCGACCATGTCCTCGAGGGACGCGCCCGCCACGATGATGTTGTGCGTATCGTGCGCCACGCTCTCCGCGATGGCCCCCTGCTTCATCCCGAACCCGCGGACGAACGCCTTGCCGATGTTGCCGTTGCGTCCGTAGCGCTCGATGCAGGCGATGTAGAGCACGTCGTTCTTCGGGTCGCACGAGACGACGCCGCCCGAGACGGGCAGGGTGACCTCGAGGGCGTCCGTCAGGTTCTGGTCCGGGATGGCGACGAGACAGTTTCCGGTGACCTGCGCGGCATCACTGCGTATCTCCAGGTCCGACTTCTTCAAGGGAGCCCTGCGGACGGAGTTCTTGACGGTATCGGGATAGACGTAGGGGGAGAGGTCGACGAGCAGCCTGCCCTTGTGCGCGGTCAGCTTCCCCTCGATGAAGACGGCCTCGACCGACATCTCGTAGAGGTCATCCAGGACGACTATGTCGGCCAGCTTGCCGGGGGCGAGGGCGCCGCGGTCCTCGAAGCGGAAGTAGGAGGACGGGTTGATGGTCACCATCTGTATCGCCTCGACCGGGTCCACGCCCTGGCGAATCGTGCGCCTCACGATCTCGTTCATGTGCCCCAGGTTGCGGAGGTCGTCCGCCACCATATCGTCCGTCGCGAGGATGCACCGCCGCGAGTCCATGCCGTCCTCGGTGACCGCCCGGATGCACTCGGCCATGTTCTTCTGCGTGGAGCCCTCCCGCATGAACACGAAGACCCCCTGGCGCAGCTTCTCCACGCACTCCGCCTTGGTCGTCGTCTCATGACAGGAGGCCCGGCCCCCGGCCACGAGGATGTGCGCGGCCAGCTCGGCCCCGAAGAGGTCCGGCGCGTTGCCGTCCACGGTCCGGTTGAGCCCCACGGCATAACTGGTGGAGGCCATGATGTCGGTCACGATCTCCGGGGTGTTGCGGTATACGTGCCGGGCGTTGGAGAAGCCCTGTATCTCTCCGATGCCGATGATATTGGGATAGCTCAGGAGGTCCTCGATATCCTTGGAGGACACGTCGACCCCCGCGGTCTCCAGGGCGGGACAGTCGGGCGCCAGGCATGGCACCACCAGGTAGACGTGGTTCGGGACCCTGCCCGCCTCGTCCGCCATGGCCTTCATGCCCACCGGCCCCAGGGCGTTCGTTTTTGGAGGAGGAAGATGTTCTTGAGCAGGATTGATTC
>CAJPSE010000065.1 GCA_905373185.1 uncultured Fretibacterium sp. | reverse complement strand
ACCGCCAACGAGCGAAAGCGAGTTGTGCGGGTCGCTTAGGGGCTTCATCAAGGGAGCAAGCCCCCTTGGAACCCCATTGACCTTTCCCGAGGGGGGGCAACGCCCCCCCTCGGGAAAGGTAGAAGGGGGTGCCCCCTTCGGGGAGCCTTCCGGCAACCGTTCGTTACACTCACGGGCCGTCAGTCCAGGGGAGCACGTTAAGCAGACGGCCAGCTCTTCGGGGCTGTCAAGCCCCGAATGCTGTGCCGGTCGCTTATGCCGAAGCGAAGCCCCGTGGCTTCGCCTTCGGTCCCCCCTGCCGGGGGGTATGGGGGGCAGGGCCCCCTGGCTTCTGCAGAGTCTTTCGACCGCCTCGGGCAGCAGGCGCCATTCGGCCTGTTCCATCACGCGGCGCTGGAGCGTCTCCGGCGTGTCGTCCGGCAGCACCGCCACGGCCTGCTGCATCAGGATGGGCCCACCGTCGGGCGTCTCGTCCACTAGGTGCACCGTCGCGCCGGTGATTTTGACCCCTGCGTCCAGCGCCGCCTTATGGACCTCCAGGCCGTAGAGCCCGCGCCCGCAGAAGGAGGGGATCAGCGAGGGGTGGATGTTCAGGATTCGTCCCGCGTAGTGCGCGACGAACGACGAGCTCAGGATGTGCAGGAACCCCGCCAGGACGACGATGTCGATGCGCTCCTCGACGAGCGGCTCCAGCAGCTTTTGCTCGAACGACGCCGCGTCCGGGAACGTGCGGCGCTCGACGGCCTCGGCCCGCACGCCGTGGGCGCGGGCCCGGTCCAGGGCGTGGGCGTCGCCGCGGCTGGAGAGGACCAGGGCGATGCGGCCGCTCTGCAGTTGACCCGCGGCCTGCGCGTCCAGGAGCGCCTGGAGATTGGTCCCCCCGCCCGAGACCAGCACGGCGATCCGCGCGCTCAGCACAGCACGACGCCCTCCGTGCCCGGTACGACCGTGCCGATCGGGTACGCCTCCACCCCATTTTTCCGCAGCACCCGCATGGCCGCGTCCGCGTCCTCTGGGCCAACAATCGCGGTCATCCCCACGCCCATGTTGAAGATGCGGAACATGGAGCCCTCGTCCAGTCCCCCCTCGCGTTGCAGCAGGCCGAAGATCGGGGGGACGCGCAGGGCCTTGCGGTCGATTCGCGCCGACAGGCCGTCGGGCAGGCTGCGCGGGATGTTCTCGTGGAACCCGCCACCCGTGATGTGGGCCAGGGAGCGGACCGGAACCTCCCGCAGCAGGGCGGCGACGGGACGCGCGTAGATGCGCGTGGGGGTCAGCAGCGTGTCACCCAGCGAGGTTCCGAGCTCGGGCACGGCCGCGTCCAGGTCGCGCCGCTCGACGTCGAAGACCTTGCGGACGAGCGAGAACCCGTTGGAGTGCAGGCCCGAGGAGGGCAGGGCGATCAGGACGTCGCCCGCCCGGACCCGGCTGCGGTCCAGCATCTCGGAGCGCTCGGCCACCCCCACGGCGAAGCCCGCCAGGTCGTACTCGTCCGGGTCGTAGAACCCCGGCATCTCCGCCGTCTCGCCTCCGATCAGCGCGCATCCGGCCTGGACGCAGCCCTCGGCTACGCCCGAGACGACGGCCGCCACCCGCTCCGGGATGTTCTTGCCCACGGCGATGTAGTCCAGGAAGAACAGGGGCCGGGCGCCGCTGCACAGGATGTCGTTGACGCACATGGCCACGCAGTCGATGCCGACGGTGTCGTGCCGGCCCGTCAGAAAGGCCAGCTTCAGCTTGGTCCCGACCCCGTCCGTTCCGCTGACCAGCACCGGCTCGCGCAGGCCGCTTGGGAGCGTGAACGCGCCGCCGAACCCGCCGAGCTCCGACAGGACGCCTGCGGTCCGGGTGCGCGCGACCGACGCGGCCATCCGGCGCACCGCCTCGTAGCCCGCCTCCACGTCCACGCCGGACCGGGCGTAGTCCTCGCGCCCGGCGGTCATGGCTCGGTCTCCAGCCGACCGCGCAGGGCGGCGTCCTTTTGGGCGACCTCCCGCTCCATGGCCTCGGCGCGCTCCTCCAGGGCGGCGGCCAGCGCCTCGTCCTCCACGGCGAGGATCCGGGCCGAGAGCCATGCGGCGTTGGCGGCCCCGTCTATGGCCACCGCGGCGACCGGGACGCCCGACGGCATCTGGACGGTCGAGAGCAGCGCGTCCAGCCCCCCCAGGTCGGGGGACCGGACCGGGACCCCGATGACGGGAAGGCGCGTGTGCGCGGCGAGGACGCCCGCCAGGTGCGCGGCCTTGCCCGCCAGGGCGATGATCGCCCCGAAGCCCTCTTCCCGCGCGCTTCGTGCGAAGGACGCCACGGCGTCGGGCGAGCGGTGTGCCGACATGACGTGAGCGGCGAAGGGGATGCGGAGGGATCGGAGCACGCCGAACGCACGCTCCGCCACGGGAAGGTCGCTGTCGCTCCCCAGGATCACGGCAACTTTTTTCATGGTCCTCTCCTTAAAAGACTTATATTTTTTTCCTCATCAAAGTGTGGCGGACGATGCCGTCGACGTAGAACTGCCGGGCGTAAAGGATCGGACGGCCCGCGACGTCGTAGTCCACCTCGTCCATATAGAGCAGCGGCGTGCCGGGCGCGAGCCCCAGCACCTCCGCGGCGCGTCCGTCCGCAGGCACGGCCCTTACCTCCGTCAGGTCCATGCAGGGCTCCGCCCCGCAGTGCTCCCTGAGAAAATGGAAGATGGGGAGCCCCATCTCCTTCGTGGCCGGCAGGGGGTCTTGGACCAGCCGGAGGGGGATGTAGTCCTCGCAGTAAATGGCAGGCCGCCCGTCCGCCGTCACCAGCCGTACGTTCCGCAGCACCGGCTCCTCCGCCTCCAGTCCCAGCCGCTCCGCTGCGCCGGCCTCGGCAGGGAGGCGCTCCGTCGAAAGGAGTACGACATCCGGGCGATAACCCGACCGCTCCACCATCTCGAGGAACTCGACCTCCAGGTCCATGCGGACCGCCAGAGCCAGGACATGCCGGTTGATCACCGTCCCCACGCCGTGCCGACGGCTGATGAACCCCTCGCGCTCGAGCCGGGCCAGGGCGTCCCGGAGCTGCGTGCGGCTGACGTCCAAGTGCTTGGCCAGGTCGTTTTCGCTGGGCAGGCGCTTCGCGCCGCGGAAAGCCCCCTCCCGCATCTCGTGCAGAAGCCGCGATTGAAGTGTGGATTGAAGTTTACTCCCACGTTGCCCGGGCATCCTATACCCTCTTTCTCGAAAAGGTAATACCTTTCGTTTCGCCTCTTGAACTATAAGGGAAGGAGGGCGGATTGTAAAGCCGTGCGGGCGATGGTGTGCCGAAAAGGGATTCAATGTTTTTGGGCGGAATGGCAAAAACCACCCCGGATTTCCGCCCCGAGGGGTTGCATAAAACGGCGAACACCATCATTATCATTGTGCCGGACATTCCATTCGGGACACCTCGAGGGTGTCGGCAGACCTTGATTTTTTGAAATCATGCTTTGAGGAGGAAGCGGACAATGGCTTACACGGAGACTACGCAGACCAGTTGGGGAAGCCGTCTGGGCGGCGCGTTCAAGGGGATGGTGACGGGCATCGTCCTGGTCGTGGTGGGGACGATCCTTCTGTATTGGAACGAGGGTCGGACCGTCAAGACGGGCGGGGCGATCAACGAGGCCCGCAGCGTCGCGGTCAAGGTGGACGACATCTCCAGGGTCGATCCCGCCCTGGCGGGAAAGGTGATCTATGCGACGGGGCGAGCCGACACCCGGGACGTGCTCACGGACCCCATCTTCGGCGCGTCCGCCACGGCCATCGACATCAGCCGGCGCGTGGAATATTATCAGTGGCAGGAGCACTCCAGGCAGGAGACGCGCAAGAAGCTGGGCGGCGGCGAGGAGACCGTCACCACCTACACCTACACCATGGAATGGGTCGGTGGGCCGATCGACTCGGGGTCGTTCAAGGACCCGGAGTATCAGGGACGCAACAAGGTCCTGGCCAGTTACGAGGACGAGACGCTCTACGCGCCCAATGTCACCTTCGGGGGCTATACGCTGCCGGACTTCTTGAAGCGTTCCATCGGCGGGGCCGTTCCGCTGGATCTCGTACTGGACGAGGATAGGAAGAAGGCGATCTTCGAGGGGCTCTCGGTGGAGCCCGGCCCGATGGGGAACGACATGCTGCCGGTGGTGAGCTCCTCCGACCCGGCATCCGTGGACGCCGCACTCATGGGGGGCGTTTCGGGCGTGGTCCCGCCTCAGGACCGTTACGTCCACGCGCAGGGCAACGTCCTCTACCTTGGGGAGAAACCCGGCTCGCCGCAGGTTGGCGACATCCGCGTCACCTTCACCCAGACGCCCCCGGCCGATGTGTCCATCATCGCACAGGTGGCCGGGAACACCTTCGAGGAGTTCACGGCCACCAACGGCTATACCTTCAGCCGCCTGAGCATGGGGACGGTCGGTATGGAGAGGATGTTCGCCGGCGCCGAGAGCGATAACGCGATCATGGCTTGGATCCTACGAGTCGTGGGGACGATCGTCGTCATCGCCGGCCTGGGGACAATTCTCCATCCTCTCTCCGTCATCGCCGACGTTATTCCGATCCTGGGGAGCATCGTCGGGGTAGGGACGGGGCTTGTGGCCTTCCTGCTGGGGCTGGCGTGGTCGCTCCTGGTCATTGCCGTCGCATGGATTCGATTCCGGCCCGTTCTGGCGGCGTCTCTCCTCGGAGGGGTCGTCGTCCTGGTGGGGCTCCTGTTTGTGAAGGGGCGTAAGGGCAAGGCGGCTTGACGTCAAAAAGTTTAAGGGGAGGTTACGGGCGCGTCTTCATCTCCAAGATGTAGTGCCCAAGATGTAGTGCCCAAGATGGAGTGTCCAAGATGAAGGGTCCAAGATGGGGGGCAGCTCCAGCGAGCTTGCCGTCATCGTGTACGACCTGTACGGGGCCAGGTAGAGTAGATTCAGAGGTTATGTTGGGGAGGTGAACGGCATGCGTTTGAAAAAACTTTCCGCCGTCCTGGCACTGTCGGCCCTGTTCCTTCTCGTCGGACGGGAGGGCCAGGCTGCGCTCCCGCGGGACTACCGGGAGTTCAAGGCCCGCTACCAGCAGGAGGGCAGGACGCCGGAGGGCGCGGTGAAGCTGTACTTTGAGGCCGTGTTCTGCTATATCGACGAGGTGACGCGGGCCGAGGGCTCGAAGATGGTGCGCTACGCCCTGCACTACGACAGGCCAATCGAACAATCGAACAACCTGGTGACGTTCGTGGAGCGCCTGAGGGATCCCGAGATGCACCATATCTTCCGCGGCTTTGCGGAGGGGACCTCGCCCGAGAACGATTACCGGATGTCGCCGGACAACTTCAATCTCGTCGTGACCAAGAAGGTGCAGGAGCAGGGATACTTGAGGGTCTTCCTCCGAAATTCCGGGGCCGACAGTCCGAGGGCCGTGTGGGTGAAGGAGTTCGACGGCCTGTGGTACACGATCAACAACGCCGGCACATATGTTGGGGTGCGCCCGCCCAAAGCCTTCGTCGATCGCACGAAGAACGCGCACGACGCGGACTACGACGCTTCTCCGGCGCCGGAACCCGAGAAGCGGGGCAATAACAAGGCTCCAGATCCATGACAAGGCTCCAGATCCATCGAATGCCGATCCGTCGAACGAAAAAGGGGCTTCCGAGCCCTCGGATGACGGAAAATCGAGAGAGGACGACGGGGAGGTCGTTTTCAAGTAGTGGGGGGATAAATCCTCTGAGAGGATAACTAACGATGATTCAATCTCTCACGCTCTTTTCTTGGGTTAAATCAGCGTTTCCCCTGTGCTGGCTGGTCGCCTGCTTAGCGGAGGTACAAGGCCGAGGCGGCAATGAGGATTTTCCTTTACGGATGCACCGTTATCGAGGACTGCTCGAGGGGCGCTATCGGCGTCCCGTGATTGCTCTGGCCCTTCTTATTGAGCCGTTGTCAAAGACACAGTCCAGCGGGATTTATCGCTGGGAGTGCTATGGGACCAAGGTGAGCTACGAGTTTCCGGTATTCAGGATTATGGAGCGTAAAGGGATAGAGAAAGGCATACAGCTTGGCAGGACGGAGGGCATACAGCTCGGCTGAGTCGAGGGTGTGGAGGAGACGGCTGTGGCGTTGCTGAGGGAGAAGGTCGATATGCTTCTGGTCTCCAAGGTGACCGGTCTCTCCACGGAGCGCCTGAGGGAATTGCAAGCCTCAACGATTTGAGAAAGGCGCTTGGATGTTTTATTGGTACTGGGCGTCTGCTGCGCCGAACAGCAGCCTCCGATGAGTTGGGACAAAAACGAGATGTATATCCAGATTCATAATGAATGGGTCCTGAGGCCTATTCCGTTTTTGGACATTTCGTGTAACATACGTGGTGACGCTTGTGTAGATTCCGCAGCGTCGGATAAAAGGCTTCCAAATTCGATCGGCAGGAGCATTCCCGAGGGCAGGAGAGAGAGGTGCAGACACCCCCTGATGCCATAAAGGACGAGAGATCGAAGGAAGACGCCGGAGGGCTCGAAACTCAAAAGGTCCAAGGGGCGGGCAAAAAAGGAAACAAGGTCACTTTTGTGTTCCCCTTGAGGGCCTTCGGGGCATAGAGTCTGAGGGCGCAGGCAAAGGTCGATTTTCAGTGCATATTGACAAAACAATAAGGGGGTAACACAGTAATGAAAAAGTTTGCAGCGGTTGTTGCAGTTGCGGTTCTTTTTGCGTTTGCCGCTCCCGTCTTCGCGGCGACGAACCCGTTCATGGACGTTCCGATGAACCACTGGGCCTATGACGCCATTGGCCAGCTGGCCGCTCACGGCATCCTCTCCGGCTATCCGGACGGCACTTACAAGGGCAAGCAGCCCACCACCCGTTACGAGATGGCCTCCGCTCTGGCCCGCGCTCTTGCGGTCGTCGACATGACGAAGGCCAGCAAGCAGGATGTCGAGATGCTGAAGAAGCTCGTCGTGGAGTTCAAGGATGAGCTGGACGCGCTGGGCGTGAAGGTTGATGCTCTGGACAAGCGCGTTTCGGTCATCGAGGAGCGGCTTGGCGGTTGGAAACTGAGCGGATCCCTTCGTGTGGATCTCAAGAACCAGGACAGCAAGGAGGCCCCGCTCTCCGAGGGAAGCTCAACGATTGCTCGTTCACGTCTGATCTTTGAGCGCTGGTTCGGCGACGAGGAGAACCCCATGCACTTCGTGGGACGTCTGGATGATCTGGATACGGGCTGGACTCGTTTCTATGTCGAGATTCCTTTTTACTGGGAGTCTACGTTCATTCCGGGGCGTTTCGTGTGGGATATGGAGGAGGACTACTACCTCGGAGGGAGCACGGACTTCGAGGCGACGGGCGGTTTCTATGGGCTTGATTCTTACCTGACCGACCGTACGACGGATGGACTGGGCTGGACCAAGAGCTTCGGTATGGGGAGCGTCCACGCCTATGTGACGCATCCCAACCTTTTCGAGATGAATCTGGGGAAGACGGATGATCCCGATGTTTTGGGGGCATGGGGTGCGTGGGAGCTCTTCCTGATGGGCAAGCTCCAGTTCACGGAGCAGTTCGGCCTTGACCTCGGCTTCCAGGCCTTTATCGGTGACAACGCCGAGCCCGCGGCGGCTGACTTGAAGGACGGAAGCTTCAGCTTCGACAATCTCTGGACGGTCTTCGGGGGCCTGCGCTTCAACTTCAACGACAATATCGCCTTCAAGGGAATTGTCTACCATCAGCAGGCGAACGGAGACTGGTGGGTCGCTGCCGATAAGAAGTGGTATGATGCCGATTTCGACAGCACCAATGCGTGGAAGCTCATCGTTGACGTGAAGCAGGAGGCCCTGAAGTTCACCAGCCTGTGGCTGGAGTACGGTCAGATGGATGCAGGGTTCGTCGTTCCCCAGGGGTTGGGGGCAGTTTTTGCTCAGGGCGATGTAGGGTCTGAGTACATCCTTCCCGACGACCTGAAGTACTGGCGTATTGGGCTGGGTCAGGAGTGGAACGAGAAGTGGGCCACCCACCTGTTCTACTACAACTATGACTTCGACAAGGATGCCAGCGAGGACTTCAAGGAGTGGGGCCTGGGCGTGCAGTACGTCTACAACCCCAACGTCAAGTTTGGCCTGAACTTCGTGAAGGTCGACTGGGACAAGAAGGACGACGACAATGTCCTTCGTTTCCGCACGCAGGTGTCGTTCTAGTTCCACAAGCGCTATTTGAAAGAGGAGGGCCGAGGCCCTCCTCTTTTTTTGTTTGGATTTACGGATGGAGGAAGTTCGGAATCGCCACAGTTCACCTACGTGTTATCAACATCGGCAGGCGACCAGCTCCTAAAAAAACTTATCGCCTCACTGCGTCGGGCCGGCCTGAGATTGCAGTACACGTACCTCCTCCAAAGGCAACCCGGTAGCCTCTACGATTTTGTTTAAGTCCAATCCCATCCGAAGCAAGTTGCGTGCTGTCTCCGTTTTGCCTATCTGAATGCCCTTGGCCTCACCTATCTGAATGCCCTTGGCCTCACCTATCT